>CAMOQM010000001.1 GCA_946622925.1 uncultured Caryophanales bacterium
GAGAGGTCACTCCGACCCCAACTCCGACACCGACCGGCGAAACGGTCACCATTACCGTCAATAACGCCCCGGATTGGATCACCAATGACGGCTGCGTGATATTCGCTTGGGCGTGGGGTGCTTCCTCTAATGGCGCTTGGTATGCCTGCACCTATGGCGAAGGCACTAAGCCAACCTCATTCACCATCACCGTTCCTAGCGATAGCACCGGCTGCTTGTTGGCTCGTTGCGCTAACGGAACCACAACCCCGGATTGGAAGAAGGCAACCGATGGTGCCGGCCGCGTTTATAACAAGAGCGCCGACATCACGATTACTTCTGGAACCACGACCTATACTTGCCCCGCTTGGAGTAAATATAATCCATCTTAATCTTTAACCTACCATATAGTTGCTTCAAGCCATATTAGAATCAACGAGGAAGATAAGTAGGCGATCCGAAGTTGAAGGGAGATCCAAAAAGGGATTACCGATTTGAGTCCTGTTGAATTGAAGGTAGGATATCGGGGCAGTCCTCAGGGGCTGCCCTTTTCAGCCCCATTAGAAAGAAGAGCCCCATTAGAAAAAAAGGTGGATTTGGGTGGATTCGAATGAATTTCGCCTAAAAAACGCCTTAGAAAGAAGGTGGAGCCCGACAAGGCGATCCAAAAGGGTCGCCTTTTCTCATCGGTTTCCGTTCTTCGAATAGGTCAGGCAGAGCAGGACCCTCTTTCTGAACCTGTCGAAGTTGGTGCATCCGTTCGCGATCTTCTTCAGGGTCTTTATCTGGTTGTTGAGCCCCTCGGCGACCCCGTTGGAAAGCCTGACGCCCATCTGGTTTTTGGCCAATCCGTTGGCTATCTGGGCCCTCCATTTTCGGCAGCTCCTGCCCACCGATTCGAGCAGCGGGCTCCCCGAGGACAGCAGCCTCGAGGCGACCCTCCCGATGAGGTCGGAGGCCTCCGTCCAGCTGCGGCACCTCCTGTTGCGGAGCATCTCCTGCATCGATGACCACGCCTCCCAAAGGGCCGGGGAGGTGCGGAGGCACATGAGGAGGATCTCGTGGAAGGGAAGGCCAGGCCGGTCCCCATGTGCTGGTAGTACCTGGCCGGGATCCTGGATTCTCTTATCTGGAAGACCTTCCATTTCGATTTCATGAAGCCGTATTCCGGGGAGTCCCTGGGCAGCCATTTTTCATCGTTTATAAATACGTTCAAACCTTATGCCGCTTGTTATACGCTTGAAACCGGTCATGCGCAAATTTACAATATAAGGATAAACATATGAAAAAGACTGTGCTTTGGTTTGTGGCGTTTATATTTCCGCTTTTATTTGGATGCTCTTCGAATGAATCTTCTGAGCCTGCTACGATAGTTTCTGTGGAAGGAGCGGAATTTAATGAAGAAGCAAAGAGCATCTGGCTTCTTGTCAATTCTAATCAAGGAGTTTCGTTGAATAATCTCATTAAGGTTTCTATCAATTCATCATGGCGATTATTTAAGGAAAAAACAGAATTATTTGACAGGAACGTTTATAGTTCCGAACTCGAAGACGGAAACAACGCTTTTTCTATTGTTGTAGCTTCGCATGATGGACGATTTGAAAATACTTATAGTTTAATTATTCATCGGTCTTTTCAAGCTTGGATTTCTTATGAATTTGAAGGCCAAAAGTTAGGGATGCAAAATGTCTTTACTGGCTTTAAGTTTAGCCTTCCGGGCTCCTATTATATTGAAGGCCATACGTTTTTATATTGGTGTTATGAAGGAAAAAGGGTAAATACCATTGTGCCTTTGGGCGATATCGCCGTGCAAGCTTTTGCACCGGCAAATGATTATACTGTTGTGCTTAATCCGAATTTTGAAGGATGCCACGCGGATGCCATAACAATAAAGTATGGAGACAACTATTCATTACCATTTTTAGAAAGGCGTGGATATGAGTTTTTAGGATGGTTCCGTGACGATTCCTCTATTTCTTTTCCAATTTCCGGGATATGGAATTATGGAAATGGACTGACTTTAAATGCAAAATGGGAGCCGTTTTCTTATGCCATTTCTTATGCGCTAAATGGCGGGACGAATAATCCCGAAAATCCAAACTCATATACCGTTGAAAACAGGGCGGTGCTTGCTGAACCTACATGTAAATTTAAAACTTTCGATGGTTGGTATCTGGACGGTAAGAGAATTCGATTCATCCCAGAAGGAACAACTGGCGAAATAAAATTAGAGGCGCTTTGGTCGCAAAATGACGTTCAGAAAGCCGAAGAAGAAGCCGCAAAGGTTGACAGAGAAAAACGCTTGGGAATCAGACCGGTTTTTTCCGACGATGGGAAAACCGTTACGTATGGCCTTTATCCTCAAAAACGCATCTGTGATGAAAAAACCATCGCTTCTTTGGAGGCTTTGCGAACGCCGCACGAGCTTTATGAGGGTGAAAATGAATTTGTTTTTTTTGATGGCAATTACTATGTAGTTTTAAATATAAATTTTCGAGGATTGGGCGGAACTGTTTATTGGGAAGATGGATCGGAGTCTGGGCGATACGATTTCGCTAGCCACAAAGGGAACCTTGAATGGTTTATTTGCGAACCAATAAAGTGGATGGTATTGTCCAACTTTAATGGCGAGCTCTTTGTTGTATCGGAACGCATTCTAGACGCCTCTGTGTGGAATAATGTTCAAGTGTACAGTGGGGGCTATGAATTGTCTTATCTTAGACTGTGGCTCAACGGATTCTATGAATCGGCTTTTAAGCTAGGAGACGATTACTCTTTGATTACTGAAGTAAACAACGGCCGAGGCGGAAGCGTTGACGATAGAGTGTTTGTACTAAGTTCAAAGGATTTAAAGGATTATTTTACTGATAAAGAATCTAGGTGCGCCCAGACAACCGACTGGGCCAGAGCCAGAAAAACAAACTATCAAAGGGCCAACTTCTTGGGAGATTATTGGGCCAGGTCCATATATAGTTATGAAGGTAGAGCCTATTCTTTGTCTGGGGAAGCGGTCGTTTATTCTTCGGGGAATATTGGAGAGGGTAATGGATCTCTCAATGACTGGTCTATGGGTGTTAGGCCGGCCATGCGAATTAGAATTGACAAATAGGATATTCGTTTATTTAATTGTGATCAATTCAGGATTCTATGTTTACACGTTATAGAACGAAAGAGAGGGCCGCATTGTGACACTTTATTTGATTGGCAATGGCTTCGACAGGTATCATGGTTTGCCGACCTTATATAAGGATTATGGTAGTTTTCTTTGTGGTGACGATCATGATAGATTCAATTGTTATTCTTTCGTTCGTGACGATGAAAAGGTTTGTTCTAGGGACCAGTTCATGAATTTTAAAAGTGATACCTGGGAACGCCTTGAAGACGCATTAAACATAGATATCAAAGAGCTTATGATTCAAACGTTGGATGGTAGAAACGGGCTTGCCTGCGACGATATCAGTTTATATTTGGATTTCACTGGTAAACACTTGCGAGACTGGATTAATTCCATATCCGTTTCGGACGTTAAAAAGCAATTAGATTTTCTACCCAATTCTCTATTCATTACATTTAATTACACGCTAGTTTTAGAAGAAGTTTATAAAATAGCTGATGAAAGAATCCTCCACGTTCACGGCAAAAAAGGCGACAAAATCCTTCAATTCGGAAATATGGAGTTTATGGCTTATGGAAATGACAAAGCAGAACAAATCATTTTTGAATATATGCGGGCTAACCCAAGTATCGAATGCTCCGTTAAAGAAGCCCATGAATATTTATATTATGTCAAGGAGGCGTTTGGAAAAGACCCCAAATCAAATTACTCGGCCATAAATCGTTTTCTTTCAAATAAGCAAATAGATTCAATTATTGTTTTAGGGCTTTCTTTGTCAAAACAAGATCAACCATATTTTACCGACATTTTTATTCCAAAATTCGGCAATAAAAAATGGGTTGTGTCTTATTATGGGTCAGACGACTTAAAAAAGAAGAAGTCATTTTGTAAAGGAACCGGCCTAAAGTGCAGCTTTAAGACACTGGAAGAGGCTACGCAATGCCCGGGTACAGGTTGCCTGGAATAGTTGCTTTTTCTGATGCAAACTAGTGGTCTTCATGTTGTGTCTCCTTGGTCGCCTATTATTGTTGTTATTGTAGTAAATCCACTATTGAACAGCCTAAAGCTTTGGATAGTTTTTTAAGAGTATCTACGCTGGCCTTGTTTATATCTTTATGCCTTTGCTCATACATTTGGATTGAGCGTAGATTGACGCCAGATAAAGCGGCTAATTCAGATTGGGAACAACCATATAATGTTCGGATGCGTTTTAGATTTGTTTCGCCTTGGTCTTCTTTGATTTTGCTATTGGCGATGTCTACGAATTTGGTAATGTCGGCTTCGTGAAGGGTGTAATAAAGTCTGACCAATTCATCATATGGCAGGGCTTTGAAGATCCTAGCAAATCCGCAGTCGGCGATGAATTGGTAATAGGCAACGGCATAGCCGATCCAATATTCCTTTGAGCGGGAATAGTTTACCTTTGGTTCGACATTTATATCCTTATCGGTAGTTTCTTTGATTATATCGATGGCTAACTCTATTCCACTTTTGCCTTTGATAATGGCGACATCGGCTAGTTCTAGGCGTTTGCAAAAGCTGCTGACTAGGAAAAGATCAACGAAATCTTTCCCCGGCATGCCTAAAGAATTGACCGCGTAATCAAAAGCCTCGCCTAGCAGGCGCTGAGCTCTATTTCGATTTATTCCTTGGTAATCTTGGATCGTCATTGGTGATTTTGTTCCCGATTATATTCTGAATATATAACCCATCCTCTTCTTGCTCGAGGATATCCATATAAGCTTGATTGGCGGAATCATCCCTTCCTTTCCTAAGGATGTAATAGATGCTTTTATCGGCCGGTTCGGCCCCTTCGAAATGTATTTTGGAGAATGCGTATTCACTTTTGATTACGATTTGCTCGCCTAATTTCCCTAATTCCATGGCCTTGGAAAGTTGCTCCACCGTTATCGTGTTGTTTATGAAAGCCTCGGCATAATCGAAATATGAATCGTCGGCTCGATATCCAACGATTATGTCATAGGCATTTACGTTTATTCCGAAATGTTCGCTCAGGTAGGCTTTTGCCCTTTTGGCACCTGGGTTATTAATATCGAATAAACGATGGTCGAGCAAAACGGCTATCCAATTGAGAATCGAGTAAGTGGGGGTGTTTAGATAGAGGATATTCAAACCTTCAGTTTCAAGGGTATAACGATTGGCAAAGCCATTGCTTAAGGATGAGATGGCCCACTCTTTCGCTAGTTCCTTGTTTTCGGTGCAATAAAAGCCAAGCCCGAAATCATTATGCTTTCGGCCAAGCCCAAAAACGGGCTTTTCGATGATTTTGCTGGAACCATGATAGATGGTGATTTGTTTATTCATTTATACCTTCTTTCAGCAATACTATATCACTAGAGTGACATAGTTCAATTAGGTGCCTTGGTTTTTGCGTAAACAAAGCTTTTAGCTTTGCCAAAATTAATTGCCACTTTTGCCTTTTTAATCCGTATAAGTTAGTAGGGAGACCATAACAAAAAGATGTGTACAAAATACACACACTCTAACCTATAATTGGTTTGGAGGTAGCGTTATGGCAACCAAAAAGAAAGGATGTAGAGTGGATATTAGAATCTCAGAAAGCGACAAAGCCCTTTTGTACAAGGCCGCTGAAATAAGAAGACAAAGCCTAAGTTCCTATATCATTGGTGCCGCTACCAAGGCCGCGGAGAATGATATAGCCAACGAAAATATCATTTGGGTATCAGAAGAAGGTATGAAACGGATTGTTTCCATGATGGAAAATCCTCCTGAACCAAATGAAACTCTTAAGGAGTTAATGCGTGGAAATCATCTCGATAAATGAATTTTCGGACAAAAAACAGTTTTTGGATTTTGACTGTGGCGAGCCGGCCTTGAATACATATTTAAGGAAATATGCCACCCAAAACGAAAGGACTGGGTACGGCCGAACTTTTTTGGCTCTAGAAAACGGAAGGCTGATTGGCTTTTATACTCTTGTCGTGAGTTCGATGCAAAGAGATGGGCTCCAAACCAATCTGATCAAAAGATTGCCAAAATATCCAGTCCCTTGCATTTTAATAGCCAGACTTGCCGTCAATAAATCTGACCAAAAAAGGAAAGTCGGAAAGCAAATGCTATTTGATGCTTTGAGAAAAGCCGTGCATATAGCGGATTATTGTGGAGTGGCTATGGTGGCGGTTGAATCTAAACCGGGAGCCGTCGAGTTTTACAAAGCTGCTGGCTTCGAATCGATAACCGATAACGGTTTGGTTTTCGCAATCCATATTAATGCGATTATCTCCGCCTTAGCAGGACAAAAATAGGTTTTTCTTGCGGTATTTTTGACACGCACGGTGCTGTGGTAAGTATTTCTCCTTATTTCTTAGATATAGTCGGATTATTTTCGATTTTGCAAATTAATGAAAATTTTTGTTGACACCCTATTCCTTACACGCGTATAGTTACGCTCGGACGTTAGTAAAAGGGATATTCCCTCATTTATTAACCCCGGCCTACGATACGCCGGGAAGTGTGTGAAAAAAGGAGAAACACCATGCCAACCATTAACCAACTAGTTCGGCAGGGCCGCCAGTCCGCGGTCAAGAAATCCAAATCCCCTGCCTTAGGCAAGAGATGGAACTCGCTGAACAAAAAGTCGACCAGCCAGGCTTCCGCCCAAAAGCGCGGCGTCTGCACCCGTGTCGGCACCATGACTCCTAAGAAGCCGAACTCCGCCCTTAGGAAATACGCTCGTGTCCGTTTAAGCAATGGATACGAAGTCACCGCCTATATCGGTGGTGAAGGACACAACTTACAGGAGCACTCCACCGTCATGATCCGTGGCGGCCGTGTCAAAGACCTCCCTGGTGTCCGTTACCACATCATCCGCGGTACCCTTGACTGCGCCGGTATCGAAAAGCGTCGCCAAGGTCGCTCCCTCTACGGCACCAAGAAGCCGAAAGAGAGCAAATAATGAAAGGAGAATAGAACCATGCCAAGAAAAGGTGCTGTCGCCAAACGCGACGTATTACCAGATCCGGTTTATAACTCCAAACTCATCACCCGTTTGATCAACAGGGTCATGTTCGATGGCAAGCGCGGAACCGCCCAAACCATCATCTACAAGGCCTTTGCCAAGATCGAAGAGAAGACCGGCAAACCCGCGATGGACGTCTTCGCCACCGCGATCAAGAACATCATGCCAGAAGTCGAACTTAAGGTCCGTCGTATTGGCGCCGCCAACTACCAGGTTCCTGTCGAAGTTTCGCAAGAACGCCGTCAGACCCTCGGCCTCCGCTGGCTCGTCACCTATTCCCGCCTCCGTGGTGAGAAGACCATGGAAGAAAAGCTCGCCGGTGAAATCATCGATGCCGCCAATGGCACCGGTGCTTCCATCAAGAAGAAGCAGGATGTCCACAAAATGGCCGAAGCTAACAAAGCCTACGCCCATTATCGTTGGTAAGGAGAATAAGCCATGGCCGATAACGAAATCGATATCAAGCAGGCTGAGTCCTACGACCTTCCCCATACCCGTAATATCGGGATTATGGCCCACATCGACGCCGGTAAGACCACAACCACCGAGCGTATCCTCTATTACACTGGACGTTCCCACAAAATCGGTGAAGTCCACGAAGGTACCGCCACCATGGACTGGATGGCCCAAGAGCAAGAACGTGGTATCACCATCACCTCTTCCGCCACCACCTGTTTCTGGAAGGGCAATCGCTTCAACATCATCGACACTCCGGGGCACGTCGACTTCACCGTCGAAGTCGAACGTTCTCTCCGTGTCCTCGACGGCGCGGTCACCGTTCTAGACTCCAAAAACGGCGTTGAGCCCCAGACCGAAACCGTCTGGCGCCAAGGCACTAAGTACAATGTCCCCAGAATCGTCTTCTGCAACAAGATGGACGCCACCGGGGCCGACTTCGATATGTGCGTCGCCTCCCTCCACGATAGGCTAGCCGCCAATGCCGCCGCCATCCAATACCCGATCGGCAAGGAATCCTATTTGAAGGGTTGCTGCGATATCATCGAACGTAAAGCCTATGTTTATGGCGATGATAAGAAAGACGCTCCGACCGTCACCGAAATCCCCGCCGAACTCAAAGACAAGTGCGAAGAACTCCGTCTTATCCTTCTCGAAAAGCTCGCCGCCTTCGACGATGACCTCATGATGATGGTCCTCGAAGGTGAAGAACCCCCCGTCGAGATGATCAAGGCCACCATCCGTAAAGCCGTCTTGACCGGCACCTTCTTCCCGGTCCTCTGCGGATCCGCCTATAAGAATAAGTGCATTCAGCCCCTCCTCGACGCCGTCGTCGATTACCTCCCCAGCCCCTTAGACATCGCTGGTGAAAAAGGTACCCTCGATGGCAAGGAATACACCTGCGAAGCCACCGATGACAAACCCTTCGTTGGCTTAGCCTTCAAGATCGCCACCGACCCCTTCATCGGCCGTTTGGCTTATGTCCGTGTCTACCAAGGCGTCTTGAAATCCGGCTCCTACGTTTATAACTCCTCCAAGGGTGTTAAGGAACGTATCGCCCGTTTGGTGTTAATGCACGCCAACCACCGTCAGGAAGTGGAGGCCCTCCACGCCGGTGAAATCGGCGCCGTCGTCGGCTTAAAGGCCTCGACCACCGGTGACACCCTCGCCGATGAGAACCATCCAGTAATCCTAGAATCCCTCACCTTCCCCGAACCCGTTTTGGAGGAAGCGGTGGAACCCAAGACCAAAGCCGACCAGGAAAAGATGACCGCCGCTTTGATCAAATTAGCCGAAGAAGACCCGACCTTCCGCGTCCATACCGACGCTGACTCCGGACAGACCATCATCGCCGGTGTCGGTGAATTACAGCTCGACATCTTAGTCGACCGTATGCGCCGCGAATTCAAAGTCGACGTCAATGTCGGCGCCCCCCAAGTCAACTACCGCGAAACCATTCGCAAGACCGCCGAAGCCCAAGGCCGCTATGTCAAGCAGTCTGGTGGTCACGGCCAATATGGTGACGTTTGGATCCGCTTTGAACCCAACCCCGGCAAAGGCTTCGAATTCGTCGATGCCATCGTCGGTGGTGCCGTTCCTAAGGAATTCATCAAACCGACCCAGCAAGGTCTTGAGGATGCCTTAACCCGCGGCTTAGTCGCCGGCTATCCCGCCATCGACATCAAGGCCACCTTATATGATGGTTCTTACCACGATGTCGACTCCTCGGAAGCCGCCTATAAAGTCGCTGCCTCCTTGGCCCTTAAAGAAGCCGCCAAGAAGTGCGACCCCGTCATCCTCGAACCGATCATGAAAGTCGAGATCACCGTCCCCGAACAATATTACGGTGACGTCATCGGCGACGTAGCCCGTCGTCGTGGTATCATGACCGGCGAAACCCAGCGTGGCAACGCCAAGCAAATCGACTGCGAAATCCCGCTTTCCGAAATGTTTGGTTACGTAACCGACCTACGCTCCCTCACCCAAGGCCGTGGCAACTTCACCATGCAATTCGATCATTATGGTGAAACCCCGCGCTTCATCCAGGACGAAATCATCAAAAAGTCGTCCCTGAGCAACCGCTAATTTCCAATACTTTGTATTGCTAATCGCGGCTAAAGGCTCTATCATTTAAAAGCCAATTTGCACAACCTATTGGAGGAAAATCACAATGGCAAAAGAAAAATTCAATCGTGATCGCGTCCACGTTAACGTCGGCACCATCGGCCACGTCGACCACGGCAAGACCACCCTCACCTCTGGCATCACCCACGTCCTCGCGATGAAGGGTCTAGCCAAAGATATGGCTTACGCCAACATAGACGCCACCCCTGAAGAAAGGGCTCGTGGTATCACCATCAACTCCGCCCACGTCGAGTATGCGACCGAAAAGCGTCACTACGCCCACGTCGACTGCCCGGGCCACGCCGACTACATCAAGAACATGATCACCGGCGCTGCTCAAATGGATGCCGCTATCCTCGTCGTCGCTGCCACTGATGGTGTTATGCCCCAGACCCGTGAGCACGTCTTGCTCGCCCGTCAGGTCGGCGTTCCTCAGATCATCGTCTTCCTCAACAAGTGCGACATGGTCGATGACCCCGAACTCATTGATCTCGTCGAAATGGACGTCCGTGATCTACTCAACTCCTACGAATTCCCTGGCGATGACACCCCCGTCATCCGCGGTTCTGCCTTAAAGGCCTGCGAAGCCAAGGACCTCAATGACCCCGCTTGCAAGTGCATCGAAGAGCTCATGGAAGCCCTCGATACCTACATCCCCGACCCCGTCCGTGACGATGCCAAGCCCTTCCTTCTCCCGATCGAAGACGTCATGACCATCTCTGGTCGTGGCACCGTTGTCACCGGCCGTGTCGAACGTGGTGTCATCAAAATCAACGACGAAGCTGAAATCGTCGGTATCCGTCCCACCCAAAAGACTGTCGTCACTGGTCTTGAAATGTTCCGTAAGACCCTTGACTTCGCTCAAGGCGGCGACAACATCGGTGCCCTTCTCCGTGGTATCACCCATGACCAGGTCGAACGTGGCCAAGTCCTCGCCAAACCCGGCTCCATCGTCCCCCACGACAAGTTCACCGCTACCACCTATATCTTGAAGAAAGAAGAAGGTGGACGTCATACCCACTTCTTAAACGGCTATCGTCCTCAATTCTTCTTCCGTACCACCGACATCACCGGTACCATCACCCTACCTGCTGGCACCGACATGGTCATGCCTGGTGACAACGTTACCTTCACCGTCGAGCTCATCCACCCGATCGCCATGGAAAAGGGAACCAAGTTCTCCATCCGTGAAGGTGGCCGCACCGTTGGCGCTGGCACCGTTGCCGACATTCTTCACTAATATCCTTAGTTAAGATGATTAGCCTCGCTATATGCGGGGCTTTTTCGTTGCCTGCAAAACTTGGTATACCAAATTTGGTATGGTAAGTTTATAATTGAGGCATGGAACTAAAAAACTTCGATTTAAAAAGTGATCTACTGATTTTCATGGATTCCAATCAATATTCCATTGAAGATGTCTCCTTGGATACCGGATTGCCCGTTTCCACAATCGAGAACATTTTGCTTGGTAAAGGCGGTGCATCGCCTTTGATTTTGGAATGCTGTTACCAATGTTTCCATAAAAGGGGCCTGGCCTTAAATTCTGCCAAAGAGGAAATTTGGTTGGAAAATTATGGGAAGACCTTGCTTTTTCATGGTTCGAAGGACGGCTTGACTTCTATCACCCCAAATGGATCTAGATCGGATTGCGATTTAGGCCCAGGGTTTTACCTTGGGGAATCTTATCAAACGGTCGGTTTGTTCGTATATCAATACCCCAGTAGTTCAGTTTATCCGTTTTTGTTAGATGAAAGCGAGCTAAAAATAGAAAAATTAGATTGTGACCTTTCTTGGATGATTGCCGTGGCTTATTATCGAAGCAAAATCAAAGAATTTGGCAATCACAATATGGTTAAAAAGGTTTTGGACCGCTTTGTGGGGGCCGATGTTATCATTGCTCCCATCGCCGATAATCGAATGTTCTACGTCATGCGCCAATTCACGGAGGGCGAAATCACCGATTTAGAAGCTTTGCATTGTTTGTCCGCTTCGGGGCTAGGCCATCAATATGTTCTAAAAAGCCAAAAAGCCATCGACCACTTAACTAGTTTGGACCGCCTCTATATCTGTAGCGCCGAACGGGAACTATTTGATAGGAATGCCATGGAAAGAAGCAAGGTTATCGATGCCAAACTTAAATTGGCAAAACGAGAATTCCGGGGCCAAGGCAACTATATTGAGGATATTTTTGGATGAAAGAGTTAGACGGCAACGGTTTGCACCTATGCAAATATCAAGGTGAAATATTCGGAGAATCGACGGAACGATTAAAATGCTCCAGTTTGGTTTTTTGCCGAAGATTCCAAAAATCCAAGCTAGCCAGATTACTAGATTATGGCTGATATAGCCTTTCCCTGGATGTCGATGAGGCTTTTCAAATGCTTTCTTCCCAATTCGGGGAATCGGATTATGGCAAAGACAAATACCCATCCGAAGCCATGTTTTGGCTTGGCTATATTTATCGCTATATCTCCTATACCAGGGAGTGTCCCACTAAGTTGGTGCTTAAATTGCTTCCGGCCAAAACCTTGATTAAGGATTACTATGTTTACCACACCCAGGATGAGGAGTGGTGCCTTAGGTCGTGGTGCGAAAGGTTTGGGCTTAGCAACGACGACTTCGACAAAAAAGCCCGTTTAAAGAGATTGCTGCTAGCCCGTTATGCGTCATTTCTTTAAGTTTTTGACGATATTTAGAAATATGTTGAAGAGAGTAAATGATTCAGGGATAATCTTTTTGCGCGCGTTTATGCGTTATCACCAAGGATTAAAGGAGCAAAAAGATGGCCAAAGCAATGGTATATCTCCAATCCGGCGGACCTACCGCCGTCATCAACTCTTCCCTTTATGGGGCGATCACCGAAGCCAAGAAACACGAGGAAATCTCGGGAATCTATGGTTCGTTAAACGGTATTGAAGGCCTCATTCAGGACGATTTGATCGATCTTCGCGAAGAAGAAGACGATACGATCGAACTTCTCAAACAAACCCCGGGCGCCATTTTGGGTACCGCCCGTTACAAGATGCCTTCCGATCTCGGCGATCTCCGTTATGAAGCCATCTGCCAAACCATCGTTAACCATAATATCGGTTATGTCTTCGTTAACGGCGGCAACGACTCCATGGATACCTGTGCGAAATTAGCTAAGCTTTTCTCTCAACAAAAGATCGATTGCAAAGTCATAGGCGTCCCCAAAACCGTCGATAACGACTTAGCCGTCACCGATCACTGCAATGGCTATGGTTCCGCGGCCAAATACGTCATCAATATCACCAAAGATATCTGTATGGACGCCAAGTGCTATAAGAAAGGTAAGGTCTTCATCATCGAGATCATGGGCCGTAATGCCGGGTGGTTAACCGCGGCCGTCGACCTCCTTCCCTATGCCAATCGTCCGGACCTTATCTATTTACCCGAAGATTCCTTTGAAATGGATAACTTCCTTAAGGACCTTAAGTCCATCTATGACCTTAAAGGGCACGTTATCATCGCCATTTCCGAAGGTATCGTCTTCGAACGTGATACCTCGACCGCGAGGATTGACGCCTTCGGTCATATCCAATTAGGTGGGGCCGCCGATGCCTTGGCTACCATCGTTGAGAAGAAGTTAGGACTTCCGACCCGTTCGGTCGAACTCTCTTTGCCTCAGCGTGCCGACCCAATCCTTATTTCGAAGGTCGACCAAGACGAAGCCATCGCTTGTGGCGCCTATGCCGTTGAGTCCGCGCTCAAGGGCGAAACCGCTAAGATGGTCATCATCAAGAGAATCTCCAGCAAGCCCTATAAATCTCAGCTTGCCCTTGTCAGCGTCGACCAAGTCGCTAACGCTGAAAAGAAGGTTCCTTCCTCCATGATCGTCGGTAAGACCCACATGGATCCTTCCTTCCGCGAATACCTCGAACCCTTAATCCAAGGCGAAGTCTATCCGCGCTTCAAAAACGGCATCTACGAGACCGCCGTCTTGAAGAAAGTCAAAGCCCGCTAAAGAATTGATTATTGGCCCATCGAAAGGTGGGCCTTTTATATTGGAATTATCCCTAAATTATTGATAATAAAAGATAAGCCAATATCATTGATATGAGAGGAAACGATAATGCTTCAGATAACCGTAACCGAATTAAGAAAAAAACTCTCTTATTATCTAAAGCTTTCTCAAACGGAAGATATTTTAGTCACGAAGAATAATAGGGCCATATCTCTTCTTTCCTTCCAAAGGAAAAGCAATTGGGAACGGTTTATTCATTTTGGTGAAGACTTTCCTGAAAAGATTCCTAATGATAAGTCTTGGAAAGAATTGGTAGGGGATGCTATTTGGGATCATGAAACCGTCAATAGATCCTAATTTATTGGTCAAAAAGGAGATTTAATCAGCATTTGGATAGCCTTGATTTGGGGCTATCTTTTCTTAATTGGCGCTTCTATTTTTCGTCCCTTTGATATAATAGGCAAAAGACCACATTTGGGAGAAATATATGGAAATCATCAAATCCGAAAAAGGTAAACTAACCATCCTTACCGGCAAAACCGATATGGGAAAGTCGACTTTGACCGTTTATGACGCGACCGAATATCTTAAACAAGGTTCCAGCGTCATCTTCTTTTCCTATGAATATTGCCAGTCCATCATCGTCAATAAGATGGTCTCCCATTTCGGGGTCAATTGGTCGACCTTATTACGCATGAACATCGTCGATGCCTCTAACTTAGGTTTATCTATGTTAGAAGATATGGTCAGGGCCAAAAAAGGCAGCGTCGATGTCGTTTATATCGATTACCTCGACTTATTAAAGAAGGCCACCTATGGCGAAAACGAGGATGAAGAAGCTGAACTCAAGCATATTCAATCCATCGTCTCTGATTTGGCCGCTTTAGCCGATGAGATGGGCATTGCCATCGTCTTATTATCCCAAGTCGGGTCTTCTAGTGACTTCGAACGCAGCATCGCTAGGCTCAATGATTTCTCCGCCAAAGTCAAAGGCGGCAATGTCATTAAGATGTTTATCGGCAAAGGCAACGTCATCGATGCCCGTATCCAATATGATGACATCGTCCACGTTATCTTGGTCGATGGCTATGACCTCCGCCATTTCTCCTCCATCAACATCAAAGAAGTCTATAAGGCCGATAATAAATAAAGTTTATGAAAATCACTTTCCTAGGATCAGGGGCCTGGGCTACGGCCTTAGCCTTTGATTTAAGCCAAAATAGCCATGATATTACCCTTTATGGGGTAAACGAGGCTGAGGTTAACGATATAAACCTTAACCATCGTAATTCCAAATATTTCGATGATGTGGTTTTGCCTTCCTCCATCAAAGCCAGCAGCGACCCTTCATTAGCCTTAAAAGATCCCGATTACCTAGTTTTGGCCGTTCCTAGCCAAGCCATTCGGGATGTGGTGGGGCTAGTGGCCAAACATTGTAAGAGCAATCCAACCCTCGTTAATGTCATTAAGGGTTTTGACCCTAATACTGGCGAAGGCATCAGCCATCTGATTAAGAAAGAGTTAGGCAATGGACTAGTAAAAGGACTGGTGTCCTTGGTGGGTCCTTCCTTTGCCTTCGACGTCATCCATAAAGACCTCACCGCCGTCTGCGCGGTAAGCGAAGATAAAGGACTAGCCAAAGACGTCCAAAAGTTATTTTCTACCGCTTTCTTCAGGGTTTATGTTCAATCCGATGTTTCCGGGGCCGAAATCGGCGCGGGTATGAAAAATATCATCGCCATCGCTTCGGGTATCATGGAAGGGCTAGGTTATAAAGATAATACCAGGGCCGCCTTAATCACTAGAGGTCTAGCCGAGATGACTAGATACGGGGTTAATAATGGGGCTAAGGCCGATACTTTCCTAGGTTTAACCGGGGTAGGTGATTTGACTTTAACCGCTTCTAGCCACCGTTCTAGGAATTATGAACTAGGCTATGAAATCGGTAAGGCTAACGAAGCCAAAGGCCCTTTATCTAGATGCGTCAAAACCGTCGAAGGGGTCATTGCCGCCAAAACCATCCATAGAAGCGCTTTGGAAAAGGGCATTTCCGTACCAATCGTCGATGCCGTCTATTCGGTTTTATATGAAGATGCCATCCCCTCGGAAATGGTTATCTCCTTGATGAAGCGCGATCTAAAGGAAGAATAAGCCATAATATTTTACTTTCACATAGTGAAGGTGGATAATTTGGGTCATGGATAAAGCATTAATCGTAATCGATATGCAAGTCGACTTTCTAACCGGAAGCCTTGCTAATAAAGAAGGGGTGGAAGCCATCCCTAACGTCATTAAGGAAATAGAATCCTTTGATGGTGATGTCTACGCGACTTTAGATACCCATAGTGAGAACTATCTGGAATCTAACGAAGGCCATTATTTACCCGTGGTCCATTGCGTTAAAGGTACCCCTGGCCACCAAGAAGAAAAAGCGGTGGATGCCGCCTTAAAGGCCCATCCTAACTTCAAAGGTTATATTGAAAAGCCAACTTTTGGTTATCTAGGTTGGAAAGAGGTATTGACAGCCTCAACCAAAGAGATCGAACTCATTGGGGTTTGCACCGATATCTGCGTCCTTTCTAACGCCGCGATATTAAAGGCCGCCTTCCCGAATGCCAAAATTTCCTGCAAAGCCTCTTGCTGCGCCGGCGTTACTCCCGAATTACATGAATCCGCCTTAAAGGTGCTTTCCTCTATCCAAGTGGAGGTAGTCAAATGAAATTCCACCAAATCGTTACTTCTTTATTAGACACCGACCTCTATAAGTTCAATATGAACCAGGTTATTTTCCATAAGCATAATAACCTGCTTGGGGAATATATCTTCAAATGTCGTAACAAAGGCGTGAGTTTTGACGAAGAGATGGTTAAGGAAATAAACGAGCAAATCGACGCTTTATGCAAACTTCGCTTTAAAAAGGAGGAGCTAGATTATCTCCGTTCCATCCGTTTCCTTAAACCCGACTATATCGAATTCCTGCGTTTATGGCATCCGATGCGCGACTATGTTAGCTGCGCCCTCCTGCCTAATGGCGATTTGGATATCCGGGTTAGGGGACCCCTTTTCTCGGCCATGCAATTTGAGATCTACCTATTAGAGATAGTCAACGAAGTCTATTTCCGTTCCCGTTATGATTACGATGAGCTAATCAAAGGGGCAAGGGAAAGGCTTAACGAGAAGGTTAAGAAGTTCAATGACGGAACCTATACCTTTAAGTTCGCCGAATTCGGCTGTCGGAGGAGATTGTCCCTAGAATGGGAAGACGAGATGATCGCCACCTTGCTTAAGAATTGCAAGTGTTTAGTGGGTACCTCCAATGTCTTATTGGCTAAGAAATACGGCATTACCCCGATTGGTACCTATGCCCATGAATTCGTGCAGATGTACCAAGGCATCCATGAGATTCCTTTGGCCTATACCAATGCCCACGCATTGCACGACTGGTATGACGAATATAAAGGCGATAACGGCACGGCTTTGACCGATACCTTAACCACCGATTTGTTCTTATTAGATTTCGACCGCTCGATGTGCAACAACTTCACCGGGGTCCGTCATGACTCGGGCGATCCCTATGAGTGGGGCGAGAAGATAATCTCCCATTATCTAAGCTATGGCATCGATCCTAGCACCAAGACTTTACTATTCTCCGATTCTTTAAATTGCGATAAGGCCGAGGCGTTATATCGTTATTTTAAAGGCCGGACCAAAGTCGCCTTTGGCATCGGCACCCATTTTAGTAACGATACCGGGGTAGAAGCCCTTAATATCGTCATTAAACTCCAATATGTAAACGGGGTGCCCGTGGCGAAATTATCCGACGCCGAAGGCAAAACCATGTGCCAAGACCCCGATTATGCCAAATATCTCCATGACTCCGTGGAGTGGAGATTAAAGAACTCCTAATCCCTCCAATTACGTATTTTGGAAACTAGAAAACCCAAAAAGATTACCAAAATGAAATGCGGTAGTCTTTTCTTTATAGTCTCAACGGAAAAAACTCGATGACATCGAAAGTGGGCTAAGAAACTGACCATGTAACCCCCTCTTTACATAGTAAATAAAACTTCTAAATCGTTTACAAAGCCCCGTTCATCCCTATAATATTTAGGATATGGAAAAAGCATATCTCTCCATGGCCTCTAACGGGGCTTCTAAAAAGAAGGGAATCAAGAAGCTGTTTGGTTTGGGTCTTTTGGCCGGCTTGACCGCCCTTTCTCTTTCTTTGATTTCCGGATTTACTACCAGCACTAAGGCGAGCGAGGTTTTGGCTGGAAATGATGAAAGTGAGCAACTAGTTAGTAACGATGTGCTCACTTTTTCGGTTTCGACTTCGGCCGCGACCTCAAATTCGCATTCCTTCCAGTGTCAAGCTTCGGCTACTAAGATCGAAGCATTGTCCAACTCTTCAAGGCTAAACAACGTCTTCGTAATCGCTAACGATTCCTCCTTCCCCGCCTCCATTACCGAGGCCGTCGATGCCGCTAAGGAAGCCCAAAAAGCCGCCGAGGATGCCGGAGAAGAATATGTCGCTCCGCACTATAACGCCTCCGTCTATTGCGTCTATAATGCCACGGAAGCCAATTCCGATATCGTTATCCCTTCCACCGTCAATTACGCCGGCTATTTCGTCTTTGATGTCACTTCGATTGGCCCCGAAGCTTGCTACGACCACGAAAACCTCAAGGAAATCAGCTATAACAATATCGATTCGATAACCATCCCATCGACCATTAAGACCATCGTTCCCAACGCCTTCATCGGCGCCAAGGAAGCCGGCATTAAGTTCTATGTCCAAGCCGCTGATTCAACCGGATTTGAACCTGGTTGGACCGATGCCGAAGACATCACCTATAGCGCCGATATGTCCTCGGCTAGAAGCAAACTCAACGTTTCCGCCGCCGCCGGCATCCGTCTATTTGGCGAAAGTAAGGACTTCCTAATCGGCATCAAGCGCGAAGGCTATGATTATCCTTTAATCGCCCAATATCGTTTGCTCGACTCCGCCAATAAGCAAGTTGGCGATCTCCGTAGAATCGAGCTCCCCATAACCTCCACCAATGCCGACTATGACGCCGTCGGTTCTAGCATGGGAAGTTCCACCAAAACCTTCGTCGTCGATATTCCCGTCCCCGATGGACTCCATGTCGATGATAAGTCATTAACCTTTCATAACGTCTACGCCGCCAAGCGTGTCGAAGAACCCGGCAAAGGCTATGTTACCGTCCCCGACCTCGAAGAAGGCGAGTATTATGCGGTTCCCCGTTTCGCCTTTGAGCAGACCGCGACCTTCGAAACCCTCTTTACCAACCGTCCCGGCTCCTTGAACTCCTTCGGCGATTTCACCAAGGTCGGTTTAATCGTCAAACGCGAATTAAGCGCTTATGAAGCTTTGCTTCCTAGGGCCTATGCCAACTATAAGAAAGAAATCCTTTCCGGAGCCTATTCCATCCGTCACCAATTCACCTCTTTGGCTCAGTCGACTTACCATATCACCTATGAAGTCAATGGTGGCCTCGTGACCAAAGACGTTAAGGTTTCTACTCCGATTACCAACGCCATCATCAATTCCACCGGTGAATACGAAGTCGGCTTCCTTATCAATAACGCCGACGTCGGTCCTGGATTCTCCGCCGATTCGCTAAAGGATATCGACATCTGCGGATTCTCAATTAAGATCGACCTTCTTAACAACGAAAAGAATTCCCGTGTCAATAAGTCTGACCTTACCATCCGTTTCTCTTCATTAACTTTAATTAAGTCCGGATCGGTCGAACCCGCGGCCAAAATCAACGTCACCTTGACCACTGTCTTGGTATTCGTTATCTACGCCGCTATCTACGCCGCCGTGGTAACCGCCTATTACTTCTACGCCAAGAATAAATATAAGAACGATGAATTCCGCCGCGTCGACGGCAAGAAGTTCCTTAAGTCCGCCATCAAAAACGGCATCGGACTTGGCATTTTGGTGGGAGCCATCTTCTTCATCTATGCCCGTTGGGGACTATTTGAATCGACCGTCGTCGTCTATAACCCGATCGACGTCTTCGTCATCATCTTCTCCATCGCTGGCTTGATCTACGCTGGCTTTGCCATCAAGAACATCGTTACCTCTATTAAGAATAACCGCAAACGTAAAGAAGCCGCCCGTCTCCACCTCGATGAGGACAAAGACGAAGACGGTACCAACTAAAGGAAATAAAGGAGAGATAATATGGAAATCCGCATTAAGGACCTTACCAAAATCTTCCCCGGTGACGCGAAGAAGAATATCCGCGACACCATCGCCGTTAAGGATATGGACTTCACCGTCCCCGATGGCAAACTAGTCGGTTTACTCGGCCCCTCGGGCTGCGGCAAATCCACGACCCTTTATATGATTTCCGGCCTTCAAGTCCCAACTTCCGGCGAAGTTTGGTTCGGCGACCAGGAAGTCACCAACCTCTCTCCTGAAAAGCGTGGTATCGGCTTAGTCTTCCAGAACTATGCCCTTTATCCGCATATGACCATCTATAAGAACATCGAATTCCCCTTAACTAACCTTAAGGTCGAGGTTCCTTTGGTCACTTTCTACGATTTCACCTTAGAATTTGGCTACACCATGAAAGCCGATGACGAAGTCCAAGGTATCGTCAGATCTTTAGGTACCTTAGTCAGGAAAATCGGCTTAAAGAACAAGCAAGCCAGCATCGATCCTAAACTTGAAGGCAATAAACTCCATGTTACCGTCGTTCTCCATAACGTCTCTCCCGAAGTCGCCAAATTGTTCAAGGAAAACGCCCCCAAGGTCGTTCCCTTTGAACTAATTAAAGAAAGCCAAGTCCAGACCAGCGAAGCTCTTTATGATTCTACCGTCAGGGCTACCATCAATAAGATCGGCGAAAACGAAAAGCTCCGTATTGCCATTAAAGGCAAATTAGGAACTAAGTTCGATACCCATACCATCGACGAAACCATCAATTCCTTCGTCGGCGCCGCCAAAAATTTTGGTGTCATCGAATCTAAGCTCATCACCAAGACCTCGACCGGCTATGAATTAATGGCTAACGTCCATGGCGTCCTCCATAAACAGCTCGATGAATTCATTAAGGCCATTAGCAACGCCCATAATTATCCCGGTGGAGTTGGATATACCATCCTCGCCGTCGATAACCGCGAATTCGAAAAGGCCGTCCGTGAATACCTAACCGGCGAAAAAGTCGGCTATAGCGATTTCAAACTCTATTTCGACAAGACCCACACCAAAGTCTATTTCCGTCTTAAGAGGGTCAATAAGGATAAGGCCGCCGAACTCGTTAAGGAATTAACCCAAAGGCTCGACCTCTCCGATATCGAAATGGATACCACCCAGGCCGTTACCCACCGTAAATTAACCAAAGAAGAACGCCGCGATATCGTTTACGATACCGCTAAGCTCGTCCAGGTTGACGAATACCTCGAACGTAAGCCGAGTCAACTCTCCGGTGGTCAGCAGCAGCGTGTCGCTATCGCCCGTGCCTTAGTTAAGAAGCCTAGAGTTCTCTTGTTGGATGAACCTTTGTCTAACTTAGACGCCCGTTTACGTTTACAAACCCGTGAGGAAATCCGCCGTATCCAGCAAGAAACCGGCATCACCACCGTCTTCGTTACCCACGACCAGGAAGAAGCGATGTCGATTTCCGACCAAATCGTCGTTATGAAGCTCGGCGTCATGCAACAAATCGACGCCCCACAGGAAGTTTATAACAATCCCGCCAACCTCTTCGTTGCCCAATTCTTAGGCACCCCGCCGATCAACGTATTCCGTGGCCGCCTAGAAGGCAAGAAAGTCATGATTGGTCAAGATTGCGTCTATGAATCCAAGGAAGACTATGGCGATAAAGACGTCTACGTCGCCATCCGTCCCGAAGGTTTCATCATCGCCAAAGAAGGCGATAAGAACGTCCTCCATGCCGATATGGAAATGGTTCAGGTCTTAGGCCGTGATATCTCCATCGTTGCCATCAAGCCCAAAGGAACCGAACTCCTCACCAAGAAAGAGGACAAGAAGAAAGACGAGGAAGAAGAGAAGGCCCAGACCTTCAAGATCATCGTCGCCGCCGAAGATGCCGAAAAGGTCTCCGGCAAAGTTGCCGTCAAGGTCAAACCCAACAAACTATTCGTCTTCGATGGCGAAACCGAGGAAAGGATTGCCTTGAAGTAGGGGAGTAAGCTATGGGAATTTCTTCGTTATTTAAAAAGAAATCCTTAACCGAACAACCGCCCACCCTTGGGGTTAACGAGCTTTTCGCCGAAGAGCGGCCCCAATACGAAGAAGGTTATGACAAAGAAAAAGACGTCATAATCCGCATGGTTGGCAAAAAGTCGGATAAGGCTTATCAAACCCGCGGCATCGAAGATGTCGGCGCAAAGAACAACTGGAAAGGTTGGCTCTATCTCGCCCCGGTCATCATTTTAGTCGCCGTCTTCTTAATCTATCCTTTGGTCAACACCATCTTCATCGCTTTCACTAGCAATTACAAGTACGCTTCCGGCGAATTCGATGGATTGACCCTTACCAACTTCACCTATATCTTGGGCTTAACCGCCTCATCGACGGGCGCGGTTGAAAAAGACTTTGTCAATTACGCCTTGCCCAATACCTTCCTAGTCGTCATCATCACCGTTCCGGTATCAACGATGTTATCGTTACTTATCGCGGTCGCCCTTAACTCCATTAAGTGGTTCCAGAAGATTCTCCAAACCATCTTCTTCCTGCCTTATGTAACTAACACCATCGCCGTCGGTATGGTCTTCTCGGTTATCTTTGATAAATCCGGTGTTATTAACTTTCTATTCGGAACCGAAACCACTTGGATTTATGGGGCCGATAGATGGACCGCCATGGTGCCTTTGATGCTCTACATCGTTTGGGGCTCTATCCCATTTAAGATCTTGGTCTTACTATCTGGCTTACAAGGTATCGATAAGCAGTATTATCAAGCCGCTCAAATCGACGCCGCCCCGAAGTCTAAAGTCCTCTTTAAGATCACCGTTCCTCTCTTATCGCCGCAGATCCTATATCTCCTTATCACCTCCTTCATCGGGGCGTGGAAGGAATATACGGCCGTCGTCGGCTTGTTCAATGGTCCGGGTACCCTGGGTAAGTCCTCAACCGATAAGAACATGCTAACCGTCGTCTACTACGTTTACGATAACTTGCAGACCAATACCTCGTCCGCCGCCGCGGCCGCCGTATTGCTATTTGTCATCATCTTAGTCTTCACCGCCTTGCAATTCTGGGCGTCGAAGAAGAGGGTCCATTATTAAGGAGGTATCGACATGGAAAATCAAAATACTGCCCCAGTAATGGCCAAACAAACTTACATCGACTTCAAAAACGTCAAGGTCAATGACGATATCGTCTTATCCTTGGAAGAAGCCGGCAAAACCGTCGACGCGATTAAGCGTGCAGAGAAGGTCAGCCATATCATCATGACGATATTCACCTATATCTTCATCTTGGCTCTAGCTTTAGTGGTGGTCTTCCCCTTCTACTGGATGATCATCACCTCCTTAAAGCAAAACGACGAAATCCGGGCGGCCCAACAGACCTTCTTCCCGACCATCGTCATGTGGAGCAACTACACCCACGTCTTCCAGGTCTTCGACTTCGTGACCTATATGAAGAACACCGTCGTCGTCGCCATATTCTCGACGATCGGTACCTTGCTTACCACCATCTTAGCGGCCTTCGCCTTCGCAAGGCTTCGCTTCAAAGGCAAGGAATCCGTCTTCGCTATCTTCCTAATGACGATGATGATTCCAGGCGAAATGATGGTTATTACCAACTACATCACCGTCGCTTCATTTGGCTGGGTTGGTGAGAACCAAACCTTGATGGATGCCTATCTTGCCATGATCGTTCCGTTCTGGATCTCGGTCTTCTACATTTATTTGCTAAGACAGAATTTCAAACAGATTCCAAATGAATTATACTTAGCAGCTAAAGTGGACGGGAAATCCGACTGGTCCTACCTCTGGAAAGTCATGGTCCCGCTTGCCTCCCCAACCTTAATTTCCATCACCATCTTGAAGTTCATGGGTACCTGGAACTCCTATGTCTGGCCTAACTTAGTCACTTCTAAGTCCGAGTATAGGTTAATCTCCAATGGTCTTCGTGGTTCGGCCTTCGTCGATATCGACATGGGTATCACCTTCTATGGTTATCAAACCGCCGCGACCATGTTAGTCACCGTGCCTTTGTTCCTCCTCTTCATCTTCTTCAGGAAGTACATCATGAAAGGCGTCGGGCGCGCCGGCATCAAAGGCTAATCGCCCCTTAATCACATTGGTTTATCCTGCGTCGTGCAGATAAATAGAAATCTTTATTGAAAAGGAGAATGAAAATGTCATTCAAAAAAATCGTCCTACCGGTTGCGGCTGCGATGCTAATGGCCTCTTGTGGCACTCCGGCTTCCAGCTCTTCCGCCGCTGCCACCGGTATCATCAAAGAAGCGACCACCATCACCTTCTGGTCCACCTTCAACGACGAGTATCAAGGCACCATCAATTCCATCATCGAAGCCTTCAAGAAAGTCGAACCCAACGTTACCGTCAATAACGTCAAGGAATCCGGTTCCTACACCGACTTAAAGGACAAAGTCGTCGACAACCTCGCCGCCGGCAGCCATCCCGATATGTTCGTTGGTTATCCTGACTCCGTCCAGGAACTCATGCAATATAATGCTGTCGTCAACCTCGATCCTTATATGAATAACAAGGACTATGGTTGGACCGAAGCCGACAAGGCCGACATCATCGAAGCCTACTTAGCTGAAGGCCGCGCCTATCCGGTCGAAGGCACCTGGTCTGTTCCTGTTGCCAAGTCCACCGAGGCCATGTATTACAACCGCGATGCCTTAATCAACCTCGATCTCTCTGCTGAAGATGCCACCATCAACGAAGGCAAACCTTTAACCGAAGCCTATCTCAACAACCTCACTTGGGAAGAACTATTCGGTAAGCTTTGCCCGGCTATCGTCAAGCATAACGAAAAGCTCCCCGCCGATAAGAAGATCCTTGGAACCAACGCCGACTATACGACCACCGTCTTCGGCTATGACTCCGACGATAACCTCTTTATCACCCTTGCCGAACAATATGGCTATGGCTATACCTCCGTCGACACTGCGACCGGCAAAGGCTCCGTTGACTTCGTTAACGATGGTATGAAGGGTCTAGTTAAGAACTTTGCTAGCAAGCATAACATGGAAGGCCTCCCGTATTTCTTCACCAAAGGCTCCAACAACAATAACTACACCAACTACACCTTCACCGCGGGTTGCTCCCTCTTCTCCGTCGGTTCCACCGGTGGATCTGGCTACCAAGTCTCGCAACTCTTCGATACCGGCGTCGCCAAAATCCCCCATGCCCAAGGCAAAGCCGCCAAGGTCATCAACCAGGGTCCGTCCATTGCCGTTTTGAACCACAACGACAATAACCGTGCCTTGGCTTCCTGGCTCTTCTATAAGTTCTTCACCAACGAAAAGAACGCCGCCGCTTGGGCCATCAACTCCGGTTACAACCCGATCCGTTACTCCACCTTAGACTCCCCCGAGTATGCCGAATACTCCACCTTAGAAGGCAAGCCCGCCAGCTCCAAGGAAATCGTTAAGGCTCGTGTCGCCCAATACGTTACCACCGTTTCCAAAGACCTCTTCGCGAGCCCCGTCTTCAAAGGTTCCGCCGAAGCCCGTACCCAGGTTGGTTCGCTTATGATTCAAGCCCTAACCACCAAAGGACTCGACGACACCAAGCTCAACAAGCTCTTCGACGACGCCAAGAACAACGTCTTGAAGAAGATGTAATCTAACTACTTAAGTAGTTTGAATTAAATCTCAATTACCCCCGCCCTTCTGGGCAAAAGGAGAAAGACCATGAGCAAAAAACCATTCGCATTGATCTTGCCGCTATTAGGTGCTTCTTTAGCCAGCTGTGGCGGGGGTAGTACAACTCCTGTTTCCGATAATATCGAGGTTCCCTTCTGGACCACTTTCGGCCAAAAGAACCTTGAGGCTTTGAAAAAGAAAGCCGCCGATTTCTCGACCCTTATCGAAAAAAACACCGGGAAAAAGGTCACCATCAACGTGACTTACGAAGGTGGTTATGACGAAGTCAGGGACAAAGTTACCAACGGTTTCTCCGCCGGCAACGTCCCGACTATGGCCATCGCTTATCCCGACCACGTCGCTAACTATTTGGCTAACGAGCCCAAAGCCGGCGACTACGTTTACAATATCGAGAGTTACATGAACGACGCCGAAATTGGTTTCGGTAAGCAAAAATTCCTTGGCGACACCGCCGGCATCGACGATTTCGTCGAAGCTTTCATCGACGAAGGAACCCACTATATCCAAAAAGGCACCTATTCGTTGCCGTTCATGAAATCCTCCGAGGTTATGTTCTATAACTTCGATGCCGTCAAAGCCGGTATGACTACCTACAAAGTAGGGGATGAAAAATACGACCAAATCCGGGCTTCCGACGACAAGATCAAGAAATATCTTTCGACCATGACTTGGGATGAGCTCCTTGATTTCTCCAAGCATTGCCTTGCCAATAAGTCCACGGTCCTAGATACCATGAAGCAGCCGATTTGGTATGACTCCGATTCCAACCTCTTCATTTCGAAGATGTTCCAAGAAAAGATTCCCTATTGCTCCATCGGCAGCGATAGCAAAGGCATCATCGGATTCGAGTCCGGCGAAAATAGGACCAAGGCCGAAGCCTTCGTCACTTCGCTTGTTACCGCTAGGAGAGAAGGATTAATCACCACCAAAGGCGTGGAAAACACCTATGGCTCCGATTCCTTCACCCATGGCGAATCCATCTTCGAAATCGGTTCGAGCGGTGGAACCGGCTATACCATGCCAGAAGGTGGTTCCTTCGAAGTCGGCGTTACCCGCGTTCCCGCTTCCAATAACAATCCTTTATATGTTTCCCAAGGTCCGACCATCACTTTCTTAAAGAACCCGGCTAAGAGCAAAGAAGAAAACGATCAGAGGATGAAATATGCTTGGCAATTCGCCAAATATATCACCAACCCCGATTCCAACGTCTATCTTTGCATCTATGGTTCGGAAGGATATCTCCCCGTTAGATACAGTTCCTACGAAACCCCGGAATTCTTTGAATTCTTGGATGGTGGCGAAATCTATGCCGATACCGCCCGCGTCTTAATTGATGACATCAACGGCCGTTACTTCAACGCTCCGGTTTTCAAAGGCTCGGCTGGCTTACGCGACCAGTGCGGTGGCATCATCACCGGCGCTTTGCTTGGCGATAAAGGCACCGTCACCCAATTATTCGACGCCGCCATCACTAATGCGAAGAAAGGATTCTAACCATGAAAGCCCGTCTCCCATTAATCTTTGTTTTATCGATTTCGATGCTTGCCGCTTGCGGTGGGAATACCCCTTCCTCCGCGGCCACTAAGTCGCAATCTGATGCCAATTGGGTCGATTATGCCCATAATGGCTCCATCAAATTGTCCTTAGACTATAAGAACCGTTCCTTTGCCAAAGATGGCATCGAGCAGGTTACCTTGTTTAACGCCATCGATGGAGATACCGCCCATTTCTCGCCGACCGTCAATAAGAACGACGATTTGATCAAATCCCGTTTCTATGGCGTCGATACCCCCGAATCCACCGGTAAGGTTCAACCTTATGGCAAAGAAGCTTCCCATTACACCGCGGAAGTTCTAGATAAAGCCAACAAGAACGGCACCATCGTCGTTTCTAGCGCCCAAACCACCTATGGTTTGCCTCAGCCTGATAGCACCGGATCTCGTTATCTCTCCCTTATTTGGGTCAATACCGAGAAGAAGAATGCCTCGATTGATGAGCTTTATCTTCTCAACCTCATGATCGTCCAAGAAGGTTACTCCTGGGTTAAGAACCTTTCCGATATGCCTTCTTATAGTTCCACCTTCCTCGCCGCCGAAAGCCAGGCCAAGGAATATAAATTGAATTTACATTCCGGTCAGCCCGCCCCCTTATTCAACTATGGCGATTACGAAGACGCTTCTTTACTCGACATCAAGAAAGAAGTCGTGGCCCAACTTAACGATCCTAACCACAAAAACGCCTTCGACAACAAGAAGGTCCGTGTCCAAGGCACCGTCGCTGGTTTTGCTAACCACATCATCTATATTCAGGACTTCTATCCCGAATATGATGAAAACGGTAACGAAAAGGTCGATGCCCAAGGCAAAGTCATCGGCGAATATGCCGGTATCAACATCTTCTGCGGCATGGGTTCGGTTTATTCCAAATTCACCACCCCCAATGCTTACATTCAGGTTTGCGGCTTGGCCTTAGATAGTGATTTCGGCTTCCAAATCACCGACGTCACCCTACCCGCCGTCAGCTATGACGAAAACGATGGCAAGGTCATCATCCCAGCCGCCTCTAACATCGAAGAACATGCCTTGCATACCTTCGAATACACTTCGGCCGAGCTGGACCAAGTCGTCGCCGATAAGACTTATGAATCCCTTTATTGCGCCGTTAAGGTGACCACTCCTTTGAAGGTTAGGTCCGCTAACTACACCAATAAGGCGATGTACTTATACTTCGAAGATGCTAACTTCGATGCCTATTACACTTTCAACTATCAGCCCGAAAAAGGCACGACCTGGCAAAATGCCGAGGACATGGAAGGCAAAACCTTCTATGTTTCCGGTGTCTTAGCCACCCATACCACGACTAGCGGCAAGCTTAGGATCCAAATCTATCCTAGAAGCAGCGCCGACCTAGTCTACGTTCCCGAAGCATAAGGAGGAAACATGTACTGCACCCATTGCGCTAAGAAAATCGACGAAGCCAAAGTGGAAGCCAAGTCTTCTTCCTATTTGTTATCCGAAGAAGTGGGGGATGCCACCCAAATCAATTATGTCTGCCCCCGTTGCGGACATTTGATCCATGCTGACATTTCCGAAGCCGAGACCAAATCTTTGGCTCAGGCCGCCCACGCCCAAATCCAAAGGGCCCGTAACTTCTTCGCCTCCGGCATGGGCATGGTTTCCGTTGGAGCCATCGCCATTGTCATCGCCATCTTGTTCTTCTTCCTCGCGAAGAAGCCATCCAACCAATACAGGTTGGTCGTCAACTGCCCCGAATTCTATGTATTCGTGGTGTTGGCCACTATTGCGGTTATTCTCCTAGGCTTAGGAATCGGATTCGTTATTGAAGGCTACCGCCGTAAAAAAGCGAACTCCACCTTGCTAAAGGACATTAACAATCCGACCTTCGTACAGTAAGTTCGATTCATAAAACAGCTTTTCATTGATCCAGAATAAGGAGGAATTTCATGAAAAAAGCATTCATCATCCCGATGCTCGCCATTGCTGCCTTCGGCTTAGTCGCTTGCAACAACGGCCAACCCAGCAGCTCCGAGAGCTCTACCAGCACCAAAGCTCCCTTCGTCGCCGAGACTGTTACCATTGATAACAAGGACGGCCTCAAAGCTTTGTGGCGCGTCGGTTTCGACAACCGTGCCGTTGACATCACCGTCAAAGACGCTTCCGGCAATCCTGGTAACCCCTCGGCTCTCGTCACCAGTGGCGAAATGACCGTTACTTCCAGCAACACCGCCGCCGTTAAGGCCTTAGGTTTATCCCTAATCCCCGTCGCCCCCGGTAAATCCACCATCACCGTTGCTATCAACGGCAAGACCGACACCGTCGAAGTCGAAGTCAAGGAAAAGAGAGCCGAAGCTGGCGTCGATGCCATCCTTCAAGAATTCGCTAACCTCGCCAAAGGCTCCTACACTGAAGAAAGCGTTCCCTGCGTCGGCGTCGTTTCCCGTTACGAAACCTTCTACAATGCCAAAGACAAGAACGTCACCGTTTGGATCAAGGATGCCGAAGGAACCAAGGAAATCGAACTTTATAAGGTTCCTGGCGCCAAGGGCGTCGATCTCTCTGATTTGATCCCTGGCGATACCGTCCACGTTGAAGGTAAGATCCAAAACTACAACGGAACCTTCGAATATACCGCCGCTGGTTCCATCACCAAAGTCGACAAGATCGCTCGTCCGACCCCGGCCACCCGTCCGGAACCCACCGAAACCACTATCGATGCCATCATCGAGAAGCAGGCCAAGGAAATGGGTGTTGAATACAAGGTCGAAGGTATCTGGGAAAATGGCAAGGGCGATGACTATGGCAATGGTTATCTCACCAACCCCGAAACCGGTAAGTCCATCCAAGTCTATGGTTCTACCGCTACCGAAACCGCCATTGAATTCAATGGTTTAACCGGATCTCCGTTATATGTCTTCACCAACCCCAAGGATGCCAAGACCACCCTTAAGGACCTCAAGAACGGCATGAAGGTTACTGCCAACGCCCTCAACATCACCTATGTTAGCAGCGACGGCAAGAAGATTACCCCTGAAGTCGCCTTAGTCGTTAAGAAGACCGAAGCCGTCGAGACCAAATATGCCGCTTCTGCTGCCGCTGTCGAGAATGGCACCGTCGAACTCAGTAAGACCGCTGACCTTGCTTATGGCGAAGAAGTCACCGTTACTGCTACGCCGAATGAAGGCTTTAAAGTAACCAAGATTGAAGTTGATCATGGCTATGGTAAGGAAGACATCACCGAAGCCAAAAAGTTCAAAGCCACAGTTAGCAACAAGGTTATTGTCACAATCAAGACCGAATCTGGCGATGATATGTCGACGTTGAAATATCCCGGCGGCACAACTACAAATATGACCGAGCACGATAATGCCACGGCCGTTGGACTAAATGCCTCCGTCTTCACTGTTGATGCTGCTATGGGCGAACGTGGCGACATCTATCCTGGTCTCAATAAAGCAGGTTATATCGCTCTCTATTCCAAGAAGTCCGCCGAAGCTACTGGTGAAGGATCGAGCTTCACTGTCACCGTCAAAGAAGGCCTCGTTATCAAGAGCATCACTGTTGACTATAAGCAGAATGCTGAATATGCCAAAGTTTTCGTCGGCGATCAAACTGTCACCGGAACTGAAGGCGTATATACTATTAATGCCAGGTCTTTCACCGTTATGAACGGTTACAAATCCGACGGAACTGCTAGCCAGCAAGTTCACGTCAGGGGTATCGACATTATCTATGGCGAACCTGCCACTCCCAATAATTAATAGTTTATAAAATCTAAAGCGTCTAGGTTCGCCTAGGCGCTTTTCTTATAGGCACAGCTATGTTGTAAATTGTTGTAAAATGTTGTAAATTGTTGTAAACAGGAGTTAATCATGGAGATTAAAGGCAACGTTTACGAAAAGGTGATTAAGGGAAGAACCTATTATTCCCATCAATACAGAGAGGACGGGAAGATGGTGGTTTCTAATCTTGATAAACCCAGCGCTTATGAATTGGCGTTTCAGATTTACCATGGCAAGAATGGCGGTTATGAAGAGCTAGTTAACCATATTTTTAACACCGATGTTGCCTTTGGTTCGTCTTTGCTGCCTTTAACTGAATCTGTATCTACTTATAAGGAAAGATATTCAAGAAAAGAAATAGATGAGTATCTAGATAATCCATATATGAACGGTCGAGTATTAGTTTTGTATGGATTAAGAAGAAGTGGTAAGTCCACGATGATCCTCCAAACTGTTTTGAGGATGCCATTAAAGAAGTTCGTTAAAGCTGCCTTTATTAGAATTGCCAAAGGCGATACGACTAGAGGCCTAGAAACGGATTTGGATTTCTTATTTAAACATGGATTTGAATATATCTTCATAGATGAAGTGACGTTGCTAGAGGATTTTATCGAAACTTCCAGCGTCTATGCCGATATCTATGCTTCCATGGGGAAAGTGGTTTTATCGGGCACTGACTCGTTAGGTTTTATGCTTGCTTCCCATAATGAGCTTTATGATAGGGTTAAGTTTATCCATACTTCTTATATCCCATATTACGAATGGAGCGATGTTCTTGGCAAAAAAGGAATCGACGAATATATCGAATATGGCGGTTCCATGTCTTTATCTGGATTAGATTACAACAAAGTAATCACGGGCAAGGATAACGAAGTAAACGAATACGTCGACACGGCAATTGCCCATAATATCGTCCATTCTCTTAATAACTATAAAGACGGAAGTAGATTCTCTTTGCTTTATGAACTAAACCAAAAAGGTGAGGCCGTCAATGCGATTAACCGCATGGTGGAAGACGTTAACCGCCGCTTTGTCATCGAAACCATCGAAAAAGATTTCAAATCCCATGATTACGGTTCGTTAAAACAGCTTATAAGCAAAGACAAAGACGAGTTGGTAAGGGCTAGTTTAGATGAGGTAAATGAAGACGCTATTAATAACGCTTTGATGAAAGCTTTGGAAATCATCAATAAGCCAGATCAAACCTATCCCATCTCTGAAGCTTTGATGAAAGAACTTGAAGAGTATTTGGATTTATTAGATGTAACTAAACCAATGCAAATAGTCCGTTATCCTTCCTATGCGACTTCCATCAAAAAGGCTTTCTTGCCTTTGGGGTTACGTTATTCTCAGGCAAAGGCCTTATTAGAAACCATCATAGTTCAGCCTTCGATATTGGCTTTGCCGATTAAAGTCCAGCAAGCCGTCAAAGACAAGCTCCTTAGCGATGTCAAAGGAAGGATGATGGAAGAGATCGTATTGTGCCAGACTTCTTTAACGAAAAAAGAAGGCGATTGTTTCCAACTCCTATTTACTAAGGGCGAATACGATATGGTCACTTTGGATAGGGGTGATTGGACGGCCGAGATTTATGAAATCAAATATAACGAACATCCTTATCCTGGACAGGCCAGGTTCTTAATAGACCCAGAATTGGCCAGCATATTCGAGGGACATTATGCAAAGATTGATAAGCGGGCGGTTATTTATCGTGGCCCTAATCAAAACGAAAACGGAATCGACTATATAAACGTCCACGATTATTTGGTGGGATTAAATAATTAGAACTATACGCCCCTAGGAGTATAGTTTTGGCTTGAAGTAAACCAGCTAACTTTGGATTACTTCCTAAAACATGTCTTTTGGCGGATAATATCGCGGATGGAAGAAAGAAACGAAAACGGACAACCCGAAGTGGTGGAGATATCCCCACTCGGAAAATGGAAAAGGGTCCTCGCCTTCTTAGCCGATTTCTTTTTGATTTTCATTTTGTCTTTGGGCCTATTTCATCTAGGCATCCATCCGCTTGGCAAAGCCATGACTTCCTATCAAGGAAGGGTGGATGAAACTAAACTAGTCCAAAAGGACCGTGATGGCGTTCTTTATTACAATAAGCTTCTTTTCCCTGTCTCTTCTACTTTGGTGGAGTCTGGGGATTTCGCTTCTAACTTGGAGCATACCTTTAAAACCTATTTATATTTCTATTTGGATGGGGCGGTAACCATCGAGAAATACGAAGTCAATAAGTCAGACGTCTTCTCTACCTATTACGTAAGTATCAGAAACGATAAGGCTTCCTACCAAGCCTTATACAATGACTTAGATAACGGCGGCTTCTTCGAAGTAGGGGAGACCGTTAAGCTAAAACCCACCTACATTGAGGAATTCAAACACGCCTATCTTGCTGGTGACGAATTATCCGAGCAGGGCAAGAAGGATTATGATGCCTTGCAAAGCAAAGTCTTCCTAAAAGGCTTTAATAGGATGCTTGATGATATAAACGCGAAGGATCTAACTTACCAAGGGGTGTCTTATAGACAAAAGCAAGAACTAGTCACCGCGTTTATCAATTACGAGAAGATACTTACCATAACCTGCGCTTTAATCGCCTATTTATTAGGTTGCTTCATCGTGACCATGATGGTTCCTTTGCTTAGTAAGAACCGGAAGACCTTAGGCATGCTTTTCCTAAGGGAAGTCAGATTAGATTCCGAACGTCTCATTTTGCTTAAGAAGAAACGGGTTCTTCTTTTCTTCGTCTACCAGATAATCATGAATATGGGTTCCATCTTCTTTATCCCGATGGGGGCCTATGATTTCGTAAGTCTATTTTCCTTGCCGGCTTTGCTACCTATCTCATTAATTGGGTTACTTTATCTAGTGTTTTCCTTAATCTATATGTTATTTGAGCCTTTTAACCGCACCATATCAGATAAACTAAGCGGAACGGTGATGGTAACTGACGATACTTTAGATCAAATCTACCGTGCGAAAGGATATAACGTCTAATGGCCCTCAACATCGCTTATACCAAAGCTAGATTCCATAGACGGTGTTTCGCTTGTCTATTAGATTTCTTTATCCTCCTTTTGGTGTTTTTTGCTTCCTTTATCGGGGCTAGGGCCATCGTTCAAGCCACGCCTAGTTACCAAGAAAAGGATAATGCCTTATTGACTATCCGCGCTGAAAGCGGGCTTTACCATAATTACGTCGATTCCAAACGGAGCATCGATATCGTTTCCTACATCAACGAAGAAGGCTTCGATGGCTATAACAAGTGGAAACGGGCTAATGACGCGATCAATACCTTCATCGCCTACACCAAAGACCACGGTATGCCCGATTCCTATGCCAAGGTATCTAAGTCCTATGACGATTATCGCCTTGATCCCAAACGGACCTATAAGGATGTGGCCATGTTTATCAAAAACGAGCAAGGGGAGATCGTCGAAAATCCCGCTTTTATCGAGAAGTCGACCTTAACTATTCGTTATGAACAGGCTTATGCCCCTTTCATCGATTTCTATCTCCAAGCCTATTTAGTCACTGAAATACCTAATTACAACGAATTAGTCCATTATCAGTCCAATATGCTTTTCTTTGCCGAGATAATCCCGGCTTATGCATTTTCTGGAATCATCGTTTATTTAGTGCCCGTCTTTATCTTTAGACGGGGCAGGATGACTTTTGGTAAGCGCCTTTATAACATCGCTACTTTAGATAGCCGCTTATTGGTGCCTAAGGTGGGAAGAACTCTAGCGAGGTTTGCCATCTTCTACTTTGCTGAGTTCTTGCTTACTCCCTTTACCTTCGGTGTTCCCTTAATCGTATCCTTCTCCATGATGGCCTTTACCAAGAGTAAGCAAAGCTTCCCCGATTATATGCTTAAGTTAGTCGAAGTCGACTGCGTCGGAACTAAGGTTTATTTCGATAAGGCCGAGATTTCGGTAAATGATATCCCCGGCATGGGTAAGCCCCTGGATTTCAAAATGGAACAAGAACCCTGAGTTAGATTATGGAAGATTTAGAAACATTACTAAAGCAGTATAAACATTATCAGGACATGCACCTGGATTTGAACATGGCGCGCAGCAAACCC
>CAMOQM010000002.1 GCA_946622925.1 uncultured Caryophanales bacterium
GGTGACCTATCCTGATAGTGGGGATCAAATATCCGGAGCCAGGACCGCCTATGATGCCTTGACTTTGGACCAAAAGGCCTTAGTCGATAACTATGGAGTTTTAACCGACGCCGAAGTACAATACGAGGCAATTAAAGTTGCCGGTGTCAACGACGTCAAAACTTTAATCTCGGCCATTGGTGAAGTCGCCTTAGAAAACGCTGATGCAATAATCGCTGCGCGGACCGCTTATGATAATTTGACCGAAGAACAGAAGGCCTTGGTCGATAACTATGAAGTTTTAGTGGCCGCCGAGGGAGACTATAACGACCTCCTGCTTGCAAACGCGGTTGAAGAGCAGATCTCCGCCATCGGTGAAGTTGCCGCCACCGAGGAATGCAAAGGGAAAATTGATGCCGCAAGAGCTGCCTATGACGTTCTAAGCGACGATCAGAAAGCCTTGGTAACCAACTACGCCGCCTTGACCGCTGCCGAAAAGTCCTATGCCGATATCGTCGCAGCCAATGGGGTGAAATCCTTGATTGCCGATATTGGAACGGTTGCCTATACATCGCAGTGCAAAACCAAAATCGATGCCGCTCGTTTGGCTTATGACGCTCTGACCGAGGATCAGCAATCCCTAGTTGATAACGCTGATGAACTAACCGCGGCAGAAAAGGCTTATGCCGATATGGATGCCGCCCACAATGTTGAGGCATTAATCGCGGCAATCGGCGAAGTCAGTTTCACCAAGGAATCAAAAGATAAGATTGACGATGCTAGGGCCGCTTATGATGCCCTGACCGATAACCAAAAGTCATTGGTTTCTAATTATCAGGTTTTGGTCGATGCCGAATCAACTTATGCTTCTTTGAAAAACAATCATGAAAAAGCCGCGGAAGTCGAGGCTTTGATTAATGAAATCGGTGAAGTCACCCTCGAAAAAGAACCAGTCATCGTTGGAGCTAGGGCTGCCTATAGTGAATTAACAGAAGCACAGAAAGCCTTGGTTAGCGAAGAAGTGCTCAATACTTTGGACCAGAAGGAAGCCGAGCTAAAGGCCTTGAAAGATGTAGCCATGGCTGGGGCCGTTAAGACCTTGATTGAGGCCATCGGCGAAGTTGAATATACCGGAACCAGCCACTCTAAGATTGTGGCCGCCAGGACCGCTTATGATTCTTTGACCTCGGAGCAAAAGGCCTTAGTAGATAACTATGAAGTTTTAACTGTCGCCGAAACGCAATACGAGGCCATTAAAATTGCCGGCGTTAACAGCGTCAAAACTTTAATCGACGGAATCGGAATGGTGTCCTATCCTGATAGCGGTGATCAAATTTCTGCTGCCAGAGCCGCTTATGGCGCCTTGTCCGACGAGCAGCAGGCCTTGGTAACCAACTATGCATCGCTAACCAAGGCCGAAGGAGACTACGCGGATTTAGGTGCCGCCCATGAAGCCGAAGTCTCGATCGACGCCATTGGGGAAGTCGCATTCACCGAAGAAAGCAAAACCAAAATTGATGCTGCCAGAGCCGCGTATGATGCTTTAACTTCGGAACAAAAACCCTTGGTTAATAACTATAAGGCCTTAACTGATGCCGAAGTTAGATATGCCGAACTTGAAGAACAATCCCATAGGGATACCGTTGAAAGCAAAGCCACTGGGGTCACCATCCAAACCAAAGATGCTACTCCGATTCCCGCTAATATCGATATCAAAGCCATTGCCAAAGACGACGTCAGCGCCGCTAAGGATAGTGAATGGTATAAGCAAATCCAAGCCAAGCTTTCTACCAATCAAGTCATTTCCAAAGTCTTCGACGTAAAACTCGTTAAGACCGTTGGCGAATTACAAACCGAAGTGGCCCTTTCCGATATCAAGGAAGGCCTTGTGATTAAGATTAGCATTGCTATCCCGGATGGAATGGATCTAGCTGGATTAAAGATCCTCCATATCCATAGCCAGACCGATATCGAATATATCGAGAACTTCGTGATTGAGTCTAACAAATTGAACTTCGAGGTTTCCAAGTTATCCGAATTCGCCTTTGTTACCACTAAGGCGGCACCGGCTCCATCTCCTTCTAATTCTGGCGTTCCGGGTTGGGCTATCGCCTTAATTATCGTCGGCGGAGTACTCGTTCTTGCTTGCCTTGCTTACGCCTTGCTCTTCTTCGTCTTCAATAAATGGACGAGGATCGACGACAAGGTTGCCAGGGTGGTTAAACTTGGCAAGAAGGGTGACAAAGTCAAAGTGTTATTAGTGTCCTTCAAGGTTGCCTATATTGAGGAGAATCAAATCTTCGATAAGAAGGTCGACATCAAATAAGCTATTCAATCATGGTTCACCCCTATTCTTGCAGTAGGGGTTTTCTTTATGGACAAAATGCCTGGTTATTCCTATCATTTCGTTGATGGCCAGTTCGCTAGATTATCTGCAATATGTCCTTGAGTTATTAAGGGATTTAGATGGTATCACCTATAAGAAAATGATGGGTGAATATATGCTTTATCAGGATGGTGTGCTTTTTGGAGGCATCTATGATAACCGCTTCTTAATTAAGAAAACTAAAGCGGTGGAAGGCTTAGAGTTAAGGGAGCAGATTCCTTATCCTTCCGCTAAAGCGATGTTATTAATGGATAGCGAGAATCCGCAAGAAGTGGCGGATATAATCTTAAAAGTCGTAAATGATCTCAAACAAAACGGGGGTAAATCATGATTACGGTTCTAATTAAATATAAAGGTATTAATGGTAATGCCGCTAAGTTTGCTAAGGAGATGCAGGATTTGGGTTTAGTGGCCCAAATTAGGCAAGAAGAAGGTAATCTTGGCTATGAATATTTCAAGCCGTATGAAGACGAGGAAACGGTTCTACTGGTGGACCGCTGGGTGGACCAAGGCGCTTTAGATAAACACCATGCTTTACCTTTGATGGGCGAAATAGCCAAGCTACGGGAAAAATATGACCTTCATATGGAAGTGCTTAAACTAACCGAAATCAAAGACAATAAAGACGCGAAGTTTATTCGTAAATAAGGAAAGCCCCGATACGTTGGTACCGGGGTCATTTTTTACTTGTCTTTGGAATGGCGTTCGCCGATTTGGAATTCCTCGTTATGCTCGAACATATAGGAAACGGTGATGGGGTCATCGCCGGTTAACTTCTTAAAGTCATCGGTATGGACGGCCATCTTGCCTTCGCGGATAGCTTGGGCGAAAGTGACCATGCCATCGCTAGAGAAGGGGGCTTCGCTACCTTTTTGGAAGACGCCATCGGTGGTTCTGGGAACGCCCATGGCATCGAAGACCTGATAGTTTTCCTCATCGGTGAGTTCCTTATATGAAACGTTATTTCCGGTGGCCTTATTGCCATATTCGATGAATTTGGAGATGGTCATTAATTCTTTGCCGTTAATATCCAAGGTGGCTTTGTGATATTGGGGTTCATCGCCACGATGTAAGGCATAGGCCATGGCTTTGGCACAGTCTTTACGGGAAATATAAGCCATTAATCCATCGCCTTGGCTATTTTTAAGCACGCCGTCTCCGTGGACATAAGTGAAGTAGTTGGTGATCATGGCTTCCGCGTATTGGGAGTTGCGAAGGAAGATGTAATCAAGCGGGGTGGCTTGGATATATCTTTCGGTATAGATATGGTCCTTCTTTTCGACGGAAGGATTAGTTTCATCGCCCGCGTTAACCAAAGAGGTATAAACGATTTTCTTAACCCCGGCCTTGATAGCGGCATCAACGACGTTTTTCTGGGCATTTTGACGTTTTGGACCGACGAAAGGCATGGAGATTAAGCCTAAGATGTCGGCGCCTTTGAAAGCCTCTTCTAGGCCTTCGTAATGATTGAAATCGGCGACCCGGGTATCGATGCCCATGGCTGCATATTTTTCTAATGACTTAGGCGAATAAGCCACGAAGATGAGGTTTTCCTTTTTCTCAAGTTTTAAAAGGAATTCGGCGGCCATGCCACCAAGGTTACCGTCAACGCCGGTTAATAAGATCTTTGCCATTTGTTAGCTCCTGTTTTGCTTATGATAAAAGAGATAAAAAGACGTTGTAAATATTTTTATGCCTGCGCGTGTAAATCTTCTTTCTTATCCTTGCCTTTGTTAAAATAGAGCCCTATGAGAGAACCATTAGCCTTTAGAATGCGTCCGAAGACCTTAGATGAGGTCATTGGCCAAACCCATTTGGTGGGGGAGGGTTCTTTCTTGCGGAAATCGGTGGAAAAGAAAACCCCGTTCTCCTTTATCTTCTTTGGGCCGCCTGGAACCGGCAAAACCACGATTGGGGAAGCCTATGCTAGGTCATTAGGTATCCATTTCGTTAGCCTTAACGCCGTAACTTGTTCGAAAAAGGATATGGAAGGGGCCGTGGAAGAAGCTAAGATTTGGAAGCCCACCATCCTTATCATGGACGAAGTCCATCGTCTAGATAAGGCCAAACAAGATTTCCTTTTGCCTTATGTGGAAAATGGAACCTTCTTTCTTATTGGGGCAACGACCGCTAACCCATATATTTCATTAAATCGGGCGATTAGGTCCAGAACGAGATTATTAGAAGTAAAACCCCTATCCGAAGAAGAGATCTTTACTGGTTTAGATAGGGCCGTTAAGTCGGAAAAAGGGCTTAATGGTGCGCCTAGATATAACGAAGATGCCCTAAGGTATATCGCTAAACTCTCCGGTGGGGATATGCGCTTTGCCTTAAATATCCTCGAAGTAAGCTCCGTCCAATTCGATAACGTCGATGAAGTTAATAAGCAAATGATAGCCACCATCGAATCGGTGCCCAATTATGTGATGGATAAAGACGAGGAGGAGCACTATGATTCGGTCTCGGCTTTGCAAAAGTCGATTCGAGGATGCGATGTCGATGCCGCTTTGTATTATCTAGCAAGACTATGCATCGCCGGGGATTTAGATTCGATTAAGCGTCGCCTCTTGGTAACGGCCTATGAAGATATTGGACTAGGCAATCCTAATGCCGTGATGCGTTGCCAAATGGCTATTGCCGCGGCCGAGCAAGTTGGATTCCCCGAAGCCATTATCCCCTTAGGGGATGCCGTGGTGGACCTTTGTCTTTCCCCGCATAGCAAAGCCGCTTGCTTAGCCATCGAAGAAGCCATGGACTTCGCTTCGAAAAAGCCTTTCCTAGTTCAGGACTACCTAAAGCTAACTCCGGTCAATATGAAGGAAGAAGACAAATACCCCTATGACCGTCCTGATCTATGGGAGAAAATCCAATATCTACCCGATGAATGGAAAGACACTCAATTCTATAAATCCTGGCAGGCTTCCAGCTATGAAAAAGCCCTCGCCGAAAATTATGAAAGAATGAAGCGGAATGGGCGGAGCAACGACTTAGCCAAATTAAAGAAATCCAAATAGCCCTTACTTTGTAAGGGTTTTATTTTTGAAAGAAATGAAAAATTTTTCAAAAAGTCCTTGCACATTGTTAAAAAAGGACTATATTTATCGGTCCCCAAGGAAAATTGGGGCTTAAAGTAGATAGAAAGGAGGTACCTAGCGATGGAAAAACAACAGAAAAAGACCAGTTCCAAGTCCAAGAGGATGAAACGCGTATATAGACTGGCGGATTCGCTAATCGAGTGCCTATATATAAACGCAGTGGAGCTTGCCAACACCGGCGATAGCTTCTAGGCTAACCCTATTAGATGCCCTTCCTTGCGAAGGGTTTTCTTTTTCTACGTTAAAGTTTTTTTGGAAAGAGGTAAGCAAATTGGATGACAAAGTTTGTCTTTCTTTTATACTGCCTACATGGAAAACGTGATTTTGAATAATGGCATGAAGATGCCGCGTCTAGGCTTAGGGACGTTCATGATTAAGCCAGAACCTTGTGAGAAGGCGGTTTTACACGCCCTCACCCATGGTTATGATCTCATCGATACCGCCAATATCTATATGAATGAAAGGGCGGTCGGTAGGGCGATTAAAGCCTCAGGCAGGAAACGGGAAGAACTCTTTATCACCTCAAAAATCTGGCCCTCCGATTTCAAGGCGAAAAGAATCCATAAAGCCATCGATTCCATGCTAGCAAGGTTGGATTTGGATTATGTTGATTTGCTAATCCTCCATCAACCTGCCGGTAAATATCTAGAAGCCTATGCCGAATTAGAAAAGGAAGTGGAGCAAGGCAGAGTGAAAGCCATTGGCCTATCTAACTTCTATGGCAAGGATCTTAATAAGGTTTTAGCTAAAGCCAAAATAAAACCGGTCCTATTAACCGTCGAATGCCATCCCTATTGCCAACAAAAGGAATTAAAAGCCTTCCTAGATGAACGTGATATCTTGCTTCAATCTTGGTTTCCTCTAGGACAAGGAGACGCTAACTTAGCTAGCGAGCCCATCTTTTTACGCTTAGCCAAGAAGTATAAAAAATCACCCCAACAGATAATCTTGAGGTGGCATATCCAATCGGGATTTGGGGTTATCCCCGGCTCTAAAACCCCCTCTCATATTGATGATAATATCAATATCCTTGACTTCGAATTTACCCCTGAAGAGATGGAAGAAATATCCAAACTCGATAAGAAGAAAAAGTATTTGGGCATACCCGTGTGGGCGGCAAAGTTATTCATGCCCATGATTAGGATGAAATACGATAAGCAAATCTAAGGCTATTTTGCTGCTTCGATTTCGTTAAGTTTCCGTTCGACTTTATTCAAAGTATCAAAGAATCTTAAGGTGGCCACCGCCGGCCCAACGATTACAAGCAGTCCGGCCACGTTCCACCAAAACATGTGCTTCCAGGAAGTGACTTTTCCTTCGATTCCTAATTCCTTGGCTTTTTCGCCCATGTCCTGGCAAACATTGGCCATCCAAACCAAGGTATAAACAAATAGGGTGGGAATACCAATGAGATAAGCGACCCAGTAGGGTTGGATTTTCTTACCTAATATCGATTCGAATTCTTTCCTTAAGAAAGGCATCCAGAAAAGAAGGAATAATCCCGCGGTGCAGAAATCGATGGCCCCGATTAAAAAACCAAGGCGATGGGTGTGAGGGTATTTAGGTTTCATTGTTTTAATATTTCGGCCAAACCGCCAAGTGAGGTTTCTTTGTATTTGCTATCCAGGGAATCCCCGGTGATCTTCATGGCCTTAACGACGTCATCGAAGCTGACTTGGTTCTTGCGGATCGGTTCGATGTGCTTGGCGTAGAGGTAACTATCATAGGCCCTAATGGCCCCAATACCGTTACGTTCGATGCAGGGGATGACGACATAGCCATCCACGGGGTCGCAGCTTAAGCCTAGGAAATGTTCCATGGCGACTTCCGCCCCATATTCGATTTGATGGAGGGATAAACCATCGCAATAGCCTAAAGCGGCCGCGGCCATCGAGGTAGCGGTGCCGATTTCGGCTTGGCAGCCTCCCACCGATCCGGCGATGGAGGCGTTTTGCTTAACGGTATCGCCGACCATTCCGGCGATATAGAGGGATTCTTTTATCTTTGATAAAGGCACGCCCTTGTTCTTAAATAGATAATACAAAACGGCCGGCAAGACCCCGCTTGATCCGCAGGTAGGAGAAGTGACCACCGTTTCGCCGCAGGCACTACTTTCGGCCACCGCATAGGCATAGGCGGAAAGAAGGAGTTCCATCTTTCCTTGACCAGCTGGAATGGTGAGGGCTTTTTGGTAGATGTCACGGGCGGAACGCCAAACTTGGAGACGGGGGTTTTTATTGACGGGGATAGGACCGCAGGTGGTTATGCCGCGGTCGATGGCCCAGAACATCTTCTCCAAGATGCCATAGAGATATTCGTCGATATCCTTGCTTTCGTAACGCTGGCAAAATTCGGGAATGGACCGGCATCCGCTTCCGACATATTCCCGAACAAAATCGGCGAAAGTAGGGAAGGGGTAAATGTCTTCTTCATTGACTTCGGGGTCGGTATCGGAATGGATTTCCCCGCCGCCTAAGGAAAAATAGACATGGGTAAGACTAGGGGAAACAAACTTCATGGTTAAGGGATGGGGAGGTTTTGCGGTGGTATCGCTGATGACGGTGACCTCGTGCCCTTCCAATCCGAGTTTCACCGAAGAGTCGCTATGGTGACCCCTAAAGGTATAGGCCAAAGAGCCATAGAAGGTGACTTCGACTTTCTCACCTTCCTTAATTAAAGAGGCAAAGCGTTTAGCGGCCGAAAAAGGCGCGATGGTGTGGGAAGAGGAAGGCCCCGGACCATAACGGAAGAGCTTGCTTAATGATTTCATTTAAATAGATTCCCCACCTTATCTATATTAGGAATTGTAACGTCTTGCCCGATTTCGGAAAAGGTTACGGTGTAGGTTTGATGACAATCTACCGAGACCACTTTCTTCGAGGAATACCAAGCATCCAGATAAATGCTGACCGGGGTGAAATCATCTAAAACGGTGACGTTAAGATAGACATTGGCGAAGTTTGGAAGATCATCAAGATCTCCGAAAACCTTCATCTGCTTAACTACGTTAACCGTGGATTTTTTGGGATCCAAAGTGAGTTTATAGGTAATCGAATCGCCTTTGACCCTGGTGACTTCTTTAACGGTTTCTTCGTTTATGACGTAGCCTTCAATGCATCTATCGAAAGGGTAAACGCCGAAGGCTTCTTTATACTGGGGAAGGGTGGCTTTGGCGTAGTCATCGGGGGATTTGTGATTATCTTTATAGACCGCGGTTTCGCCTTTAAAGAAGGCCTCGTGATCGGTTTGGGCCTTATCGGATTTGGAATCGTTATGGAGGTAGTTATATTCCTTGCCTTTTATGGTGGTGACGTTGATGGGCTGGGTTATTGGCCAAAATATAAAACTAGCCACTGAGGAACCATCGGTTACTGCTTTAAACGAGGACAAAGAAGCAACTTTATCCATATATAAAGATGGGAATAGCTTGTATTCGCTTTCGGACAATTCGGAAGCTTTCCTAGGTCCGGAGGACGACTCAGATGAGGATGACTCACTAGTAACGCTAGTGGTGGATGAGGATAATTCGGTGGCGTGCGAACTAGTAGAAGAAATGTTAAAAGGGGTGGGATTATTACAAGCTGATAAGAGCAAGGCGGAAAGAGTTAAGCCGAAAAATAACTTTCTTTTCATGCCTATTTGCTCTTCTCGATGATGTTACGGGCGATGTAGACGCCACAGGCGGAAGCCTGGGCTAAGCCACGGGTGACACCCGCGCCATCGCCAGCGACATAGAGATTCTTAACCCCATTGATTTCCAGGTTCTTATTGGTATCGGGTCTAGCCGAATAATATTTGGCTTCGGCGCCATATAGGAGAGTGTGTTCGGTGGCGATACCCGGGGTGATTTTATCTAAGACCTCAATCATTTCGATGATGGAACGTAGGGTCTTGTATGGTAAGGCTAAGCCTAAATCCCCAGGCACGGCCTCTTTTAAAGTGGGGCGGACAAAACCTTCATCGATTCTAGATTGGGTGGAACGTCTGCCCATCTTGATGTCGCCATAGGTTTGGACGATGACCCCACCGCAAGCGAGTTGATTGACTAAAGAAGAAATCTTCTTCGCATATTCGTTAGGCTCTTTGAAGGGTTCGGTGAAGCGGTGGCTGACCAAAAGGGCGAAGTTGGTGTTAGGGGAAGATAAAGAGGAATTGTTGTAGGAGTGGCCATTGACGTTCATGACGCCTTCATAGTTCTCCACGACGACGTGGCCACCGGGATTGGAGCAGAAGGTCCGGACGGTGCTACCGACGGAGGTACGGTAGATGAACTTACCTTCATAAAGGTTCTCGTTGATCTCTTCCATGACCATATTCGGACATTCGACGCGGACCCCGATATCGACTTGGGTGAAGCCCATCTCGATATTGTGCTTTTCTAAGGTTTCGCTTAACCATTTCGAGCCTTCCCTACCGACGCCTAAGACGACATAGTCGGCTTCGATGGTTTCGCCTTTGCCGATTTCGATGCCTTTGACCACCCCGTTTTCGACGTTGATGTCTTTGACTTGGACGCCAAAACGCATCTCGATTTTGTCTTTAAGGAATTCATAGATTCGTTTGAGGATTTTGATGTTTTCCTCAGTGCCGAGGTGACGGACTTTGCTACGGAGCAATTTGACCCCGACCGACATCGCCCTTCTTTCGATTTCTTTGACCTTGGGGGTGTCGGGATTGGTTAGGACGGGGGTGGCGCCAAAGGAGAGGTTGATATGGTCGACGTAGGTGATGAGGTCCATTAGTTCCTCTTGGGAGAGGTAATCGGTGAGCCAACCACCAAATTCGGAAGTGATATTGAATTTGCCATCGGAATAGGCTCCCGCTCCGCCAAAACCGGAAGTGATGGAGCAAGCGGGGTAGCATTCCCTATAGCCTTTGGGGGAAACCGGGCATTTATCGAGTTTATGTTCCAAAACCGGGCATTTTCTTAAATAGATGTCGCGGCCTCTATCTAACAAGATTATTTTGAGGTCGGGACGACGGGTGGCTAGTTCGTAGGCGCACATATAGCCACTAGGGCCGGCACCGACGATCGCTACATCATATTTCATGGTATTTCCTCCAAAGGGCGACACTTGATTATAGTCTTGCTTCCTTAAATAAGGAAGGGTTTTACTTCTAGGCAAAGAAAAAGGGCGACCGGGTGGTCGTCCTTCTTGGATAAAATCAGAGCAAGCGGTTGTAGTACTCGATGATTTGGGATTCTTGGATATCGAGGGGGAGCTCGTTACGTTCGGGCTGGCGGAGATATTCGCCTTCGAACTTCTCGGCATCGACCTTGACGTATCCGACGGAGGCCGGACGGGATTCCATGGATTCCTTAACGCACTTTAGCGGGCTTTCTTCCTTGAGGCTGATCTTGTCGCCGACGGAGCAGAGGTAGGAAGCGATATCCACTTTCTTACCATTGACGAGGATGTGGCCATGGTTGACGAGTTGCCTGGCCCCGGCACGGGTACGGGCGAAGCCCATACGGTAGACGAGGTTGTCCAAACGGGATTCGAGGATGCGGAAGAAGGCTAAACCGGTGACGGTGGGTTCCCTCTTAGCGATAAGGAAGAGGCGGCGGAACTGACGTTCGTTGATGCCATAGAGGTTCCTTAATTTCTGCTTCTCGAGCAACTGGGTGCCATATTCGGAAGGTTTCCGCTTACGGTCTTGACCATGTTGGCCAGGGCCATAGGGGCGCTTCTTTAGTTCCTCCCCGGTTTCTAAAACGGAAAATCCGAGGTGGCGGGACTTTTTCCAAGAGCTGGCAGTGTACCTAGACATATGTGTGTTCTCCTTTCTTTGCGCTTACAAAGACGAGGGTGACCTTCCCATCTTCCCGGGTGTCGGATTTTTCGGCTTTGTAGCTAAGCTTACTTTTAGTAAATAACCGACGTCTGACGGAAGCGTAAGGGCATGCTGCTTGTTTACGCAGGGAAAAGCATATAGAAACTTTGTCCGCTTGGCAAGAAAAAACAGAAAATTCCTTTTAGGAAGTAGGTTTTGATATCCCTTTAACTAATGCGCGTGCTAACATATGCGGGAGAAAAACACTTTTTACTATGTCCGAAGCAAATCCTAGTCCCACTCCTAATTTACCCCTAATAATTGGCGTCTCCGTCGGCGTCGTCGTTCTCCTTATCGCGATTTTCATTGTCTTACATTTCACCTTGTTCGCCGCTTTGCGTTATAAGAAACAGGTCTATGAATTATCCAGAAGGTTTGAATACCTCCACGCTTTGCTTTTCGGTCAGGACAGCCAATATATCAAACGTATCGAATATATTTCCCGGGTTAATCTCCTTTACGTCGACCAGCACGTCAACTTCAATAAGCGTTTTAAGGAAATTCGCGATAAAAGCGATTCGGCCGCCCAAACGACCATCAACAATCTAAAAGACCTTCTTTCCGAACGTAATTACAAAGCCTTGGTGGCCGCCCTTCCCGAAGCTAGGATCGTCATCAATCGCTATGATGAGGAAGTCAATGAATTAACCAACGATTTATCCACGGTCATCCGTCCGGAAGAGGAATGCCGGCAAGCCGCCGCGGCCTTAAAGAGTTCCCTCCGCACCATCAAGCAAGACTTCTATATCAAACAAGCTGATTTATCTTTGGTTTTCGAATCCTTCGATAAGGTCTTTGCTAAGATCGATGATGGCTTTGCTTCTTTTGAGTCTTATGTCGAAAGCGCCAAATACGAGGAAGCCCAGGAAATCTTGCCCCAGCTTGACGCCGTCATCAAAGAACTTGGCCGTTGCTTAGTCGAACTTCCAAGCCTCTGCGTCACCATTTCCTCGCTTATCCCGGATAAGTTCGCTTCTTTGGAAAACCGTTATCAGGAAATGAAGGCGGCCGATTATCCGCTTCAGCATCTCCATGTCATCGATACCCTCAATGAAATGAAGACCTCTTTGGAGGCTATTTCCAAACGGGTCCAGAACTTTGATTTAAGGAATGTTTCTTTGGAACTCGATGAGATATTGTCCCGGGTTGATTACCTCTTCGATGAATTCGATAAGGAAAAGGATGCCCGGACCGTCTTTGAAAATGGCTGCGACGCCGCCTATGCCAAAAACAAGGCCGTCGATGCCAAATACATTTCCATTTGTAATGCCCTTCCCGCGGTTAAGTCGCTTTATTTGTTGCCCGATGAAGGCCAAACCCAAATCGAAAACATCAATAGCCTCATCAATAAGATGGGCGCGACCAAGCGTTCTTTGGATACCTTGGTCCATTCGGGCGTTTTGACTCCCTATTCTTTGCTTATGGAGAAGATGAAGCTCCTCGAAGAAGAGACCAGCCAAGCCTCCGGGGCGATTGATGATTTCCAACGTTATCTCCAATCCTTAAGGGAAGATACCATGGCCGCCTATGAGGCCGTCGACGTCTATTTCAAACGCGTCCATGAAGCCGAATTCAAGTTGCGCCGCCTTGACGTTGATAAGGCGCTAGAGGCCCATCAGGAACAAATCGATAGATGCCGTGAACTTATTTCCAAAATCTATACCGCCCTCTATGCCCAGCCAATCGACGTATTGACCATTTCGGAAAACCTCACCAGCTTACGTAATATCGGGGATGGCCTTTCCATGGAAGTCGGGCAAGAGGAACAAGCCGCCGTCTTTGCCTCTAACACCATTTTGTATGCGAATAGGCAACGTCAGCATTTTGGAGAAGTCGATGAAGCCATAACCCAAAGCGAATCCTTCTTCTTCGACGGCCATTTCCAGGATGCCTTTGAATCGGCGGAAGCCGTCTTGAAACGGATTAAGGGGAACTAACCCATGATCTATTTGGATAACGCCGCCACCGTCAGGGTGCTGGATGAGGTTTTGGAAGAACACGCGCGGATTAACCGCGATTATTTCGCTAACGCCGGCTCCCATCATTATTTTGGCTATCAAGCCAAGAATCTTTTGGAGGAGGCGAGAACCTCCATTTTAAAAGACTTAAAACTAGAAAAGACCCATAAGGTAATGTTCAATTCGGGGGCTACCGAAGGTAATAACACCGTATTAAAGGGCTTAGCGTTAAAATACGCCAACCGGGGAAAACGGATCCTCGTCGGCCCAACCGAACATCCTTCGATTTTAACCACGGCGAATGACGTGGCGCGGCTTTATGGCTTTGAGGTGGTCAAGCTTCCCGTCGATGAATCAGGGCGGGTCACTCCGGAAATATTGAGCCAATATATGGATAAGCAGACCCTTATCGTCTCCATTATGGCCGTCAATAACGAAACTGGGGCCATCAATGATTTAAAGGCTTTATCCGAAGTGGTTAAGCAATATCCTAAATGCTTCTTCCATAGCGATGCCACCCAAGGCATTGGCAAGGTCGATATCGATTATAGTGGGGTGGATCTACTTACTTTCTCCGGCCATAAAATCGGAGCCTTTAAGGGAAGCGGGGCGTTAATCTACCATAACCGCATCGGCTTTGAAAGCCTCCATAGCGGAGGTTCGCAAGAAGGTGGATTTAGGGCCGGAACAGTCGATGTCCCTAGCTGCGTTTGCTTAGCTAAAGCCCTCCATCTTTGCTTTGTTAACCAAAAGGCTTGGGGAGAACACGTTAGGGAATTAAATAACCATTTAAGGGATCAACTTAAGGATAACCCCCTTATCTCCATCAATTCATTGCCTAACGATTCGCCTTATGTTTTGAATTTCTCTTTGACCAAGCATAAAGCCTCGGTCGTGGTTGAGGCTTTGTCGCGGCTAGGAATATACGTTTCTTCCATCGCGGCTTGCTCTTCTAAGGGCGAAGAGCCTTCTTATGTTTTGGAGGCGATGGGTAAGCCAAGCTGGGCCAGCCATAATCCGATCCGGGTCTCTTTTAACCACGAAACTTCTTTAGAAGAAGTCGACGCTTTCGTTAACGCCTTAGAAAAGATATTGCAGGAGGTTCGCCCTTTATGAATTTCGATACCTTACTCGTCCATTATGGCGAACTTTCCACCAAAGGGAATAACCGCAAGGTCTTCATTCAGGCTTTGACCCATAATGTCAGAGTGGCTTTGAAAGGCTACGAAGGTTTAGAAATTAAGGGTAACCGTGACTTTATTTTGGTCACTTTAAATGGGGTGGATTATGCTCCGGTGGTGTCTCGTCTTCAGGAAGTATCGGGAATCCAACGCATCTCTTTGATTAAAAGATGTGGCAAGGATATTGAGGAAATCAAAGCCACCGCGGTTGAACTAATCAAAGGAGAGAAAGGGAGAACCTTTAAACTCGAAAGTAAACGCACCGACAAGACCTACCCACTTGATTCTTATGGGATTTCCCGGGAAGTCGCCGATGCGATTTTGGATAATACGGATTTGGAAGTCGACGTCCATAATCCCGATATCGTGATGCATGTATCCCTCCGCCAAGAAGAGGCCACTTTGTCTTGCCATGATTTTCCAGGCAGTGGGGGCTATCCTCTAGGAATGAATGGCAAGGTCACGATGCTACTTTCCGGGGGCATAGATTCGCCGGTAGCCGCTTATAGTTTGATCCGCCGTGGCTTAGTCGTGGATTGTCTACATTTCGCTTCCCCGCCTTATACCCAACTCGCGGTCATCGATAAACTAAAAGATTTGCTTAAGGTCCTTAATACCTATCAAAACGATATTCGACTGCAAATCGTCCCCTTTACCAAAATCCAAGAAGCGATTTATGCCCATGTCCCCGAACCTTACTGCATCACCATAATGCGGAGGATGATGGTTAGGATCGCCGAAAGGGTAGCCAAAAAGAACCATTGTTTGGCTATTGCCACCGGGGAATCGGTAGGTCAGGTGGCCTCGCAGACCCTTGAATCGATCATCACCATAAATGACGTCACTAACTTCCCAATTCTGCGTCCTTTATGCGTCCTAGATAAAGTCTCCATCATCGAAACCAGCAAGAAGATCGGAACCTTCGATATTTCCATTCGGCCTTATGAAGATTGCTGTACGATCTTCAAACCCAAAAAGCCAAAGACCAAACCCCGGATCGATGAGGCGGAGCGTTATGAAACCTTATTCGATTACGAAGCGATGATCGAAGAAGCCGTCAATAACCTCGAAAACATCTACATTTCCGGCGGAGCGGAGGTGGAAGGGAGAGCATAATGCTTGCATTATGGGGCATCCTCTCCTTAAATTAAGTCCTATGAAATACCAAAACCAAACCTTCACTGGCGAAAGAGCCTTGTTCATGTCAAATGGCCTCGATATCGAGGAATGCTTATTTAACGATGGCGAATCGCCATTGAAAGAAAGCCATAACTTCACGATTAATACATCTATCTTTGCCTGGAAATACCCGATGTGGTATTCTTCCCATTTCACGGTGAATGGTTCTAAGTTCGAGATAATGGCGCGGGCCGCCGTTTGGTATAGCCATGACTTTGAGTTCGTCGATTTCATTTCCGAAGCCCCTAAGTCCTTTCGCGAATCCTATAACTTCTCTTTGAAGAACGTCGAGATCAAAGACGGGGCCGAGACCTGTTGGTGGTGCCATGATTTCGAAGTGAGCGATTCCAAAATCGTCGGAGCCGATTATTTTGCGATGAAATCTAAGAATATCATCATCAAAAACGTCGATTTCCATGGCAAATACGCCTTCGATGGGGTAGAGAATGTGGTCGTGGAAAACTGTAAGCTCATGACCAAGGACGTCTTTTGGAATTCCAAGCATGTCTTGATTAAGAATTGTTATATCGATAGCGAATATTTTGGTTGGAATAGCGAAGATATCACCCTGGTTAACTGCGAAGTCCATTCCCATCAGGGCTTTTGCTATATGAAGAACATAAAGCTTGTCAATTGCAAACTCGTCGATACCGACCTTTGTTTCGAGTATTGCGAGGATATCGATGCCGAAATAGTTAGTAAAGTCGATTCCATCAAGAATCCGCTTTCGGGAAGAATCAAAGTTAAGGAAGCCGGGGAAATCATCTTCGACGATCCTAACGTGGATAAAACCAAAACGGAGATTATCATCGGATGAAATACGATTTCGTGAATCCGCCTTCTCGGAAAGGCAGCGATTGTTACAAATACGATTACGTCAAAGGCGACCTTCCCATGTGGGTCGCGGATATGGATTTCCAAACCGCCCCTGAGATTAGGGAGGCGCTAATAAAACGGGTCGAGCACGGGATATTTGGCTATTCCATCGTTCCCGAAGCCTGGAACGCGGCCTACGTTAGTTTCTATAAAGATTTGTTTAACTGGGAAATCAACCCTAAGGACTTAGTCTTTGCCTTGGGGGTCGTTCCCATTTTATCTTCCTCGGTTAGGGCCTTGACCAAGGCGGGCGATAACGTGGTTATCATGCCCCCTGTCTATAACATTTTCTATAACTCGATTATCAATAATAAACGTAATCCTTTGGAAGTTCCTTTGGTGGAAAAGGAAGGCCGTTATTATTTGGACTTCGGGGCCATTGAATCGGCTTTCTCCCGTCCCGAGACCTCCCTTTGCATCTTCTGCAATCCCGGCAATCCGAGCGCGAGGATTTGGAGCAAAGAGGAGATTAATGTTTTGGCAAGCCTCGCCAGAAAACATAACGTCATCGTCCTTTCCGATGAGATCCATGGTCCAATCACTAGGCCGGGAACCCCTTATGTACCGTTTTTAAACGCTAAAGAAGACAATAAAGATGTCGCCTTTGCGGCGATTTCTCCCACCAAGGCCTTTAATCTTGCTGGCATCCATACCGCGGCTATGGTCTGTCCTAACAAAGAGATTAGGGAAAAGGTCGAACGTCAGCTTAATACCGACGAGGTGGCCGAGCCAAATGCCTTCTCCTGCGTCGCCGCGATTAGTGCCTTTAATGAAGGTAGGGAATGGCTAAAGCAATGCAATGAACTCTTGTTCTCCAATCGCGATTACGCCTTTAAATTCATTAAGGAAAATTTGCCTTCCTTACGGGCTTATGAAGGGGATGCCACTTATTTACTATGGGTGGATTGCTCTAATGTCGATAAGGAAGAAAAGCGCCTATTAACCTATTTAGAGGAAAAATGCGGACTCGTCTTCAATGGCGGTTCCCATTATGGTAAAGGCGGAGAAGGCCATTTTAGAATTAATCTAGCTTGCCCTAGGGCCAAATTAGAAGAAGGCCTCAAACGCCTTAAACAAGGCTTAGAGGATTACGCCTTATGAGCGAAGAATCGTTAGAAAGTAAGAAAACCCATTCCCGGATTCCCGGATTAGTTTTCTTTTATATCATCGTGGTTTTGGCCCTTGCGGCTTTGGTTTTTACCTATATGTTCCATTCGGCCATTATCACGTCAATGCAAAACGCGGGTAGCCAAACTTCCTCTTCATCAATGGCTAGTTCTAGTGCCTCTAGCGCTTCTAGTTCCGGCGGGGTGATTGGAGAGATCGTGGTGGCGGGAGTCACGGGTTTGGCCCTTGGGGTGGCCTTAGCCATGGTCTATGCCACCGATATCCTTATCGTAATCGTCGGAATCATTTCCCTAATCGCCTCCATTAGGAATCGGGGCAAGGATAAAATCGGAATCGCCTATGATATCGGCATCGCTTTGTCCATATCCCTTATCGTAGGGGCGATAATCAACTTCCTTCCTATATTCTAGAAATGAAAAAGGACCTCACGAGGAGATCCTTATCGAAGTGGCTCTTGCTTATTTAGCAAGGGCTTTTTTGGAAGTCTCGACCAAACCGGTGAAGGCCTTGGGATCGGCGATGGCGATCTCAGAGAGCATCTTGCGGTTGATTTCGATGCCGCCTTTCTTAAGTCCGTTCATGAAGACGGAATAAGAGATGTTGTTGACCCGGCAAGCGGCGTTGATACGCTTGATCCAGAGCTTACGATAGTCGCGCTTGACTAAGCGGCGGGAATTGTAAGCATAACGGAGGGAGTGGCAAACTTGTTCCTTCGCGGTTTTGAAAAGGAGGTGTTTGCTGCCGAAGTAGCCCTCGGCCATCTTTAAGATCTTTTTACGACGGGCACGGGTAACGGTGCCACCTTTGACTCTAGCCATTGTAGTCTTTCTCCTTTTCTTTACTTAACGATCATGAATTTGATACGGCTGTAGTCAGTCTTATCAATGATACCGGCACGGCGGAGCTGGCGGCTCTGCTTGGCGGTTTTGTAAGGGGCATGGTGGCCCTTATACGCGTGAACGTATTTGAGTTTACCGGAACCGGTAACTTTGATCCGCTTCATGAGGGAGCGGTTTGATTTCATCTTAGGCATGTTCTTTCTCCTTACTTCTTGCTTTTCGATGTGACGATTGCGCTGTAGCATTTGCCTTCCCACGATGGGGCTTTTTCAATGCTAACTGAATTAGCGTTATCTTCGGATAGGACGGAAATGAACCTTTGCAATAATTCTTCGCCGATTTCCTTGTGGGCCATTTCCCTACCTTTTAACACGACGCGGATGTTGACCTTGTCACCATCGGCGAGGAATCCCTTGGCATGCTTGGCTTTGGTGAGGAGGTCATGGTTACCGATGGAAATGTGCAACTGGACTTCCTTAAGCGTGGCGGCTTTGGAATTTTTCTTTTGGTTCCTCTCGGCTTTTTGCTTTTCGAAGCGGTATTTGCCATAGTTGAGGATCTTGCAAACGGGGGGTTGGGCTTGCGGGGCGACGCAGAAGAGGTCGAGGTTGTAGCTCATGGCTAGCTCGTTAGCGGCCCTTGAAGACATACGTCCTAGGTTCTCGCCATCGGGACCGATGACCATGACTTCCGGATAACGGATGTATTCGTTGATGGGGTCTAATCGCTTCTGCGGACGGCGGCGATCATTGGGATTATTGTAGTTTGGAATAAACGTTTCCTCCTTCTCGTCAAATAAAGCCGGGAGCATACGCATCCCGGCCTAGTTAACTTGGTGGATCCAAGGTAGTTAGGAGCCAATTCCCTAGGGGAATCTGGCGAGTCGGGGGCGACTGCTTTCTACTTGTATTGACGCGTGTATTTTACGCGTATGGTTTTACTCTTGCAATAGGGAAATTTAGGTTTCCAATACCTCTGGCAATTAATGGCTAAATCCTAACCCTAGAGCCATATGATCAATTGGATTCTTTCTTGTTTTTCTTTGCCACCACAAAACCAAGGATAGCAAGAATAACCATCGATACGCATGCAAAGCACCATAGCAAAAGTGAGGTTTTTAATAAGAAATCGTCCCGATCTATTCCTTCCGAAAAGGAAACGTTGTTAAGCTTTGGAGAAGGATAGACAAAGGACAGGAACATAAATGTTGCTCCTAGCAGAAATAGCAATGAAGTTATCCCTAAAGATATAGATAAATACTTTTTCTCGTTTTTGGCAAAGTAGCAGGCGAACCCAATCACAAAGGCGTTGGCAAGATAGACAAGTGACCTATAGGGCATGGTTACATCTAGCCTGAAAACGCTGGCGATGTCTAGAAAAGATAAGCCTAGGATTATGAAAGGAAGGATTATATTCCAACGTCCTTCTTTCTTTTCAGTTTTGGAAAACCATGAGGCAACGTGGCTTGCGCAAGAAACGGTTATGGATGCAAAACCGATCGCTAGCAAAACCGGGGTTAGCGCATTGGAGAAAACGACATAGCGTTCATTCACCTGAATGTAGTGATAGAAAATGGAGAAGTGAAGATATAGATAAGTGGCCGAAGAGCCGATTAAAGCAACGATAGTCAACCAAAAGGATATTCCATTTCTTCCTTTGGCAACGAAAGAATGGCAGATAATGCTGCAGAGGCACCAGATAGCAAGCAGAATCGCCGGTGCAGCATGGCCAAATTGCCATAAAATGGCAATCGCAAGCCCAAAGCAAAAATCAAAACCGGCGGCTATGAATGTCATTGTCTTTTGCTTAGTCCGCATCGATCATGCTCCGATCATATTTGCAATAATAATGGTAGTGAAAGGATAGCTCAATGAATAATGGTTAGGTTGGTGGGCTCGTTTATAAAGAATGATTTGGAGAGGAAAATGCCCATGATTATGGTGGCCACCCCAAGGACGAGGAAAATAAATAACAAGGTGGTGCCGATGGCGGGATGCCAATCCCTAAGTAAGAATCCTAGCGTGGCGACGAAGACCAAAAAGCCGCCGGTATAGCCGATGGCCTTAGCTAAATTAAGGTCGCCGTTTTGGAAAATGCTTACAAAGTAAGGGGAAAGTAGAAATGGAATGATGAAAGCGAGGATCGGGGCGGCGAAAATGCTAATTGTTTTGACTAATCCTTTGCCTTTGGCGGAGATGATTAGGCAAACAATATCGGCCAAGAATAAGAGTATGGATACGATTAATAACGAACTCATGCCTTTTTATAACGTTGGTTCCTATCGGTGGGGGAGACGGGGTTAGACATTTTGATCCGTTTGCCTTCGAGGGCGGGGCGGATGTAATTAAGCTGGACCCCGAGCCTGGATTTAAGACCGAGGAGGGTGCAAAGTTCGGAAGCCGAATAGAATTTGCCTTCCTCCATTAACGAAAGCATCCTTTCGACTTGGCGGGAGGAAGTGGCAACGGGTTTGGATTTATATTTGCGGAGATGGATAAGGGCTTCTTCGTATTTGGAAAGCAAGAATGAGATCAAGGGAGCCATATCGCCTTTTTCAGCGGATTCTTTAAAGGCGTTATTGGCTTTATCTACGCTTAATGAAACATAACGTTCCACCGGAGCCAAGGCAAAGATGGGGTCATAGTTGACCAATATGGCCTTCGCCACATAAGCGGCCGCGAGGCCACTTAGTTGGCTATAGGGGGCGATGGAGACAATCTCAAAGAAGACGACGCAAGAGAGGATTAAGGGATGGATGCGTTTTTGATTGGCCTTGGCATACCTAAACACCCCATCTAATAAAGTTTCCACGCGGGCGGGCATAGGCACGGGATAGGGAAAATCATCGGGCTTTCTGGACAAACGATGGGGAACCCCTTCGCTCCAAATGGCATTTTCAAAGGTGGTTAGGATATCTTTGGAATAAGGATCTAACCGATTGGCGAGCTTAAGAAGCTTGAATAAGGCGTTGGCCATTGGGGCGCTTGGGACTTCGTCGCCTTGGCGTAGACCCCGCATTTCGGTGGCCCTCAAGTTAATGTGGAGCATCTGGAGAAGGTAAATCGTCGAATCGGCGAATTCCTTATCCCCGGCCTTATTGTGGTTGATGGTAGAAATCTGACCTAAGGCATAGGTTGTTTGGGAAAGTTTGTTGGCGATTTCGTAAGAGATCGAGAATGAGCATTTATAAGGTTCTAAAGGTTTTGCCATAACACTAAGTATTATAGGCGATAATAAATAATTAAAAACCCTCTACTTATATATTTTTTCGGAATATATAGGAAAAAAATAAACCACCCTATATGGATGGCTTATTTGTGTAGTTATCTTCGGAACTAACTTTGGAGAAGAGTTCCTGGAAAGTGGCTATCTTATCCGCCAAGACGATTATCCATCCGGCTTTGCCATAAGGTAGCTTGTGGGGATTGACTGGCCACATGTGGTTGAGGATGAGTTTGCGTTCGTAAGGGGTGATGCCAAAATCGCGTTCGGCGTTATCGGCGGCGTAGACGGCGTGGCGCCTGGCGTGTTGCTTTTTGCGGTTAGGCTTATCGTGCCAATCGTAGAGATAATAATCGTGGAGAAGGGCGGCCCTGACAAAAGAGCGTTCATCCACCTTGACGCGCCAAGCCCGGGCGATCTTAATCGCGATGACGGTGACGTGGATCAGGTGGGAGTAGGTGTTGGAGTTATGGTGCTGCTTGTTACGGGACAAAGCCTTAAAAGAGGGATGAGAAAGGATATCGCCACCGTGCCGGCGTATTAAAACGTAGGCGTTTTCGGTGATGATGGTCTTTTCCATTAATAGCGGGCTTTATCGTC
>CAMOQM010000003.1 GCA_946622925.1 uncultured Caryophanales bacterium
TCATAGACGGAATTACGTTTTACGAGTTCTTGCAAAGCCATGAGGGCGGTTTGCTCATAAGTTTTAGCTAATTTCTTGAAATTGGGCATGTGCTTACCTCTTTAATACTGATAGATGGACGGAACGGCTTTCCTTAAGGCTAAGTTCAATGGCGGGATGATGATGGCGGCCAATGCGGCTTCCCCACCCATGCCGATGACGATAAGAATGAGGAAGGTCAAGGTCGTTCCCACCCCTACCGGACTAGTCGAAGCTAGCATTCCCCCAATGGTTTCTGGGTAGAAAAGGTAGAGATTGGCGAAGACCAAGACGGTATGGGCCACCGTTAATAAAGCCGAGGCCAATGCAAAGTATAAAGCCTTAGCCTTGTTTTTGGAAAGTTTTCCTAACAAGGAAAATGTAATCCCGGCCAATAACCCGAAGGCCACCCGGGGAGGAATGGCGATATGGGGCTGGGCGAAAAGTAGATTTAAACCCGTCGAACCAAAGGCGTTGATATAGCTTGATAAGCCAAAGACCAAGCCAAATAACAAGCCCTTCTTCCAACCCCCGATGGCGGCTCCAAGTAACACTGGCAGATGGATAAGGGTAAATGAAATAAAAGGCGAAACCTGAATGAAACCAAAAGAAGGCACAAAGGTCATAAGCAAAATGATGGCCATGATCATGGCATCCGAAGTGATGCTCCTAATGACTTGGCGAGTATCAACTTTTTTAGCGAAGAAAGAATGGTAGACCGCAAAGGTGATCAAGAAGAGGACGCAAAAGAAAACGATCCCCACGATGGCATAAGTTTTTTCCATTTCTATTTACCCCTACCGTTAATTAACAAACTATATAATCCAATGGCTAATAAATCCGGCTCATATTCGAACTCGGGAAGAAGTCGTCTAACATAAGAAGAATAACCCCCGGTTAAAACCTTTTTGCAAGGATGGCCCACTTCCTTTTCCACTTCCTCGGCCATCTTGGAAATGGCAAAAGAAGTGCCATAAAGCAAACCTGAATTCATCGAATCGGGAGTGTTTTTTCCGATTATTTTAGGCGGGATTTGCAAAGAAACATCGGTTAAAGCCGCCGTATTGCTAACTAAAGCGGATAGCCCTAAGCCTAGTCCAGGAGCGATGCTACAACCTACGAAATCGCCTTTGCCGTCAAGCAATATAACTTTATTGGCGGTCCCTAAATCGGCGATGATGACATCCCCACCATAAAGGAGTTTGGCCCCAATGGCGTCCCCGACTAAGTCCGCCCCTACTTCCTTAGGGTTATCGGTTTTGATGGCGACCCCGCTTTTTAGGCCCGGCCCCAAGGTTTTGGCGTTAACCCCGAAAACCTCCTTGATCACATCTAGGAAAATTGGGGTTAAAGAGGGCACCACCGAAGAGATGATGGCGTCTTCGATCTTGATATCTAATTTATTGGTTTGGATGAAACTAAGTAGGAACGACTTATATTCGTCGAACGACCTCTCGGGTCTAGTTTTGGTTAGGTAACGCGAATAAATGGTTTGGTCATCATTAAAGAAGACGAACTTGGCCATCGTGTTACCGATGTCTAAGGTTAGTAGCATTTGGTCTGCCTCCGCTTCGGTCTACGTAGAGTACCGAGCCGGGATATTATAGTTCCTTTATCCTAAATAGGATATAAAGAAAAGCGGGCCGCTAATTAACGAACCCGCTTAATCGATTAGGCGACGACGATATTTAATATCCTGCCCGGAACGTAGATGATTTTCTTAATCTCTTTGCCTTCTAAGAAAGGAGAAACCTTATTGGACTTGAAGGCCATGGCTTGGACTTCTTCCTGAGTAGCGTCTTTGCTAACCTCGAGGACGTCCCTCATCTTACCGTTGACCGAAACGGTGATCTTGACCTTAGCGAGGACGAGTTTGCTTTCGTCATAGGTAGGCCAGCTTTGATAGGCTAAGATTTCCTTATGGCCTAAACGGGCCCACATCTCTTCACCAACGAAGGGGCAAACGCAAGAGAAGCATTTGACGAAGCCTTCGAAATAGGGAAGATAAACCTTATCGGCCTTATAGCATTCGTTAATGAAGACCATCATGGCCGAGATGGCGGTATTGAAGGCGAGATCATCATAGTCGGAAGTAACCTTCTTAACCATGAAGTTATAGGCGTAATCAAGCTTGCCGTCATTGTCTTCGCTTAGCTTGGCGTTAACGCTAGGTTCATCGACGAAACGGTAGACCCTTTCGATGAAGCGTTTCGCCCCATCCAGTCCATTAGTGGACCATGGTTTAACTTCGTTAAGCGGACCGGCGAACATCTCAAATAGACGTAAGGAGTCGGCGCCATGGGAGAGGATGATGTCATCGGGATTGACGACATTGCCACGGCTCTTGGACATCTTCTCGCCATTTTCCCCAAGGATCATGCCTTGGTGATAGAGCTTTTGGAAAGGCTCGTCGCAATTTACGACCCCGATGTCATAGAGGAACTTATGCCAGAAACGGGCATATAGTAAGTGGAGAACGGCGTGCTCAGAGCCACCGACATATAAATCGACGGGGAGCCAATGCTTAAGCAAGGCTTCATCGCAAAGTGCGTTATCGTTCTTTGGATCGATATAACGGATGTAATACCAGCAAGAACCGGCCCATTGGGGCATGGTGTTGGTTTCGCGCTTAGCCGCGCTTCCATCCGGCAAAGTGACATTAAGCCAGCTAGAAGGGGCTTCTTCTAGAGGCGGACGTCCGGCTTTACCGGGCTTATATTCGTCCATATTGGGCAAAACTACCGGGAGTTGGGATTCATCGACAGGTAAGAAGGTGCCGTCTTCTTTTTCCAAAACCGGGATAGGTTCGCCCCAATAACGTTGACGGGAGAAAACCCAGTCACGGAGTTTGTAGTTAACCACGCGCTTACCCGCGTTAATTTCAACGAGTTTCTTGGTAATGGCGACTTTGGCTTCGGCAATATTTAATCCATCGGCAAATTCGCTATTGATGTGTTTACCATCTTCGACCATGGCTTGCTCGGAGATATCCCCTTCTAAGACTTGGACGATCGGCAAACCATGCTTTTTAGCAAAGGCGTAGTCACGTTCGTCGTGGGCGGGAACGGCCATAACGGCGCCCGAACCATAGGAACCTAAAACGTAATCGGCGACATAGACGGGGATTTCCTTGCCATTGATGGGGTTAATGGCTTCCACGCCCAAATAAACGCCGGTTTTATCTTTATTGGTGCTGGTTCTGGTCAAATCGGATTTGGTCGTGGCTTCTTTAACGTAAGCCTCTACCGCTTCTTTTTGTTTGGAAGAGACGAGCTTTTCCACCAAAGGATGTTCGGGGGCTAAGCAGCAATAGGTGCAGCCAAACAAAGTATCGACGCGGGTGGTGAAGACTTCAAAGGAAGCCTCGCTATTTTTGATTTTGAAAGTGATGGCCACCCCTTCGCTACGTCCGATCCAGTTCTTTTGCATCTCTAAGGTGGACTTAGGCCAATCTAACTTAACCAAATCGCGGTCAAGTTTATCGGCGTAGGCGGTGATTTTAAGCATCCATTGCCTCATTGGCATACGGATAACCGGGAAACCGCCCCGTTCGGATTTGCCATCGATTACTTCTTCATTGGCCAAAACGGTGCCAAGTTCGGGGCAATAGTTAACCGGGATATTGGCGCAATAGGCTAAGTCGTGTTTGAACATCTGGAGGAAGATCCACTGGGTCCACTTGTAATAAGAGGGATCGACGGTGGCCAGTTCCTTACTCCAGTCATAGGAAAAGCCCAAGGCCTGAATCTGCTTTTTGAAGTTAGCGATATTGGCCCTAGTGAACTTTTCGGGGTGTTCGTTTTTCTTAATGGCGAATTGTTCGGCGGGTAGACCGAAAGCGTCCCAGCCCATGGGGTGGAGGACGTTATAACCCTGCATTCGCTTCATCCTGGCCAAGATATCGGTGGCGGTATAACCTTCTGGGTGACCGACATGGAGTCCTTGGGCGGAAGGATAAGGGAACATGTCCAAGATGTAATACTTGGGTTTGGAAAAATCATGGGTATCGCAATAGAAGGTGGCGTTATCCACCCAGTAACTGGCCCATTTCTTTTCGATGTTAATAAAATCGTAGCTCATGGGGAGCATTATAGGGCTTTCCTATAAAAAGGAAAGGGAATTAATCTAGCATTGACTTATATAAGTCGAGGTAGGCTTTGCCAGAAACCGCCCAAGAATGGTCGCATTTCATGGCGTTGACGATGAGTTTTTTCATCAAAGTGGGTTTAGCATAGGCCTTTTCGGCTTCGCCAACTGCCCAAAGCAAACCGCTGACGTCGAAATCGTTGAACAAGAAGCCATTGGCGACTTTCTCGTTGGTTCCATCATAAGAAATAATGGTGTCGGCTAAGCCGCCCGTCCGTCTAGCGATTGGCAAGGTGCCATAACGCTTGGCCAAGAGCTGACCAATACCGCAGGGTTCGAATAAGGAGGGCATCAAGAAGAAGTCGCAACCACCATAGATATCATGGGCGAATTGGTTATTGAAACCGATATATAGCCCAAAGTTATCCGGATAGCGATCCCTAACTTCCTGAAGGCGCCGTTCGAGTTCATAATCGCCAGATCCACAGACGAAAGCCAAGTAACCGGCTTCCAAAATCTGGTAAAGGGCGCCAATTAGTAAATCCACGCCTTTTTGTTCGGTTAATCTAGAAACCACGCCAAAAGCGGGGACATCGCGATAAGGGATATTCCCGGTTTCACATAGTCTAATCTTGCTGGCCTTCTTTCCTTCGGCGAAGGTCTTTTCGTTGAATGGCTTGGCTAAGAAGGGGTCTTTCATCGGATCCCATTCAACCTCATCGATGCCATTGACGATACCTGAGAAATCATCGCGCCGGAGATTAAGGACGCCCGAAAGGCCAAATGAACCTTCTAAGGTCAATAGTTCTTTAGCGTGGGTTGGGGAGACGGTCGTGATCTTATCGGCGTAGATGATGCCGCCTTTTAACGTCGACACGCCCCACTCGAATCTGACTTGGCCATCTTCATAGAGGGAAAGGGGGAGATTAAACAAATCCCCTAAAGCCTCGGGGGCTAAATACCCCTTGAAGGCGGGATTATGGATAGTCAAAACGGTCTTGGTGTTATTTAGTTTAGGATAGCACCAGGGTCTTTCCTTAAGTAAGACTGGGGCGAAGGCGACTTGGTGATCATGGACATGGATGATATCGATGTTACCAAGCTGGTTAAGCCAATTCAAAGCGGCCTGAGTGAAATAGGCGAAACGTTCGCCATCATCCCCATAACCATAAAGCCTTTCACGGTCGAAATAATAGGCGGAGTTAATGAAATAATAGGTCACCCCTTGATAAGAGGCGGAGAAGACATCGGCGACTTGATGACGCCAGGAAAGATCGACGTCGACTTGGCCGACCCTTTCGAATTTGACGAGATGCCTATCTTTGATGATTTTATAAAACGGAATCACGACCATGACGTCATGGCCCGCTTTGGCGTATTCGACGGATAAAGGAAGGATTACATCGGCCAAACCGCCGGATTTGCAAAAAGGATTAGCCTCCCCGGCGAGCATGGCGATTCTCATAACATGGCTCCCTGATGGACGAATAAGGGCGATTTCTTGCTGCCGGAAACCCCATGTCCCATCGTGATGATGGCGTATTTATCGATAAGGGCGTTTTCGACTTTGGCGTTCTCGCCGATTTTGGCGCCGGAGAAGATGATGGAATTCTTAACCACCGCTCCTTTGCCGATGACGACGTTACGTCCGATGATAGAATTGACGACGGTACCTTCGATGTTGGCCCCGTTAGCGACATAGCAATTCTGGACCGAGGAATTCTTGCCATAGGTGGCGGGCGGGGTATCATGAGTCAAAGTGTAAATCGGCCAATCAGGACGGAATAATTCATCAGCGTTTTCCTTTTCCAAAATGGAAAGGGAATATTCCATGTAATGATGGAAGGAATCGATGATGCGGTAGAATCCATCATATTTGGAGGCGTGGACCTTGAACATATCATTCCTAACGCCTAAGACGATTAGTTCGCCTAAGCTCATATAGGGCTTCTTCGGAAGAAGCTGACGGATCATTTCGGCTAAGGTAAGGCGGTTGATGATATAGCAACCTAAAGAAACGTTGCCCTTGCCTTTAGTGGAACCATCGTTGACGGAGATGGAATTGATATAGCCTTCTTCGTCGATATTGAGGACCTTCGAACCAATGCAAGCGGTCTGGAGGTTCTTTTCCTGGGCATAGACGACGGAAACCATCTCACCACGTTCGATATGTTCGTTGATAAAAGGACGGAGGTCCATGGTCATGACGACATGGGCCGGCACCACCACGATATAGTCGATGGAGGCGTCATAGAGGACCCAATCGTTTTCGCGGAGGTTATTGATATCGGTGTTGCTTTCGGGATGGAGATGGCCGGCTTCGTTATACATAACGACTTCCTGGCCAAGCTTAGTATTGGAAAGCCAAGCATCCATCGAACCGATGTGTTTAAGAATAGAACGTTGATGATCTTTGACGAGTAGTCCAATGGTGGAAATACCCGAGTTACAAAGATTGGATAAAGCGAAGTCACATAGACCATAACGCCCTAAAAATGAAGTTGAACCTAAAGGACGGCTATCTGTTAAGGGGTTGATCTCCGGAGAGGAGTGGAAATTGACGATTCCGATAATTCTATTCATAACTATTGCCTCCCGGTATATAAGGCGATATCGCCTGGCTTACCTTCGACTTTGGCCTTTTCGGCAACCACCGAATCCGGCCCTAAGATGGCGTCGGTGACTTTGGCCCCGGCCCCAACTTTGGCCCCGGGCATCAAGACGACGCGGGTGCAAACCGCTCCTTCGCCGATTTCGACGCCTTGGGAAACGACGCAATGGTCGATCTTGCCCAAGATGACGGAACCTTGGTTGACTAAGGAAGCGCTCACCGAGGCGTTCTTGCCAACATAATGGGGAAGGCAAGGAAGGTCGGCGGAATAAATGGGGAAATTGCGGCTCTTGCCGAAGAGTTCATCGGCAAGGGTGGGATCGAGAAGGTCCATGTTGGCTTGGTGGAGGGAGGAGATGGTTCCAACATCCTTCCAATAGCCCTGGAAACGATGGACGAAGATACGCTTTCCCTTTTCTAACATGGTCGGGATGATGTCATGCCCGAAGTCGTGGGAGGAATTCTCATCCTTGGCATCGCGGATCAGGTATTGTTTCAAAACGCGGGTAGTGAAAATGTAGATGCCCATGGAAGCCAAATTGGATTTAGGCTGCTTGGGTTTTTCCTTGAAGGCGGTTACCCTTCCTTCTTCGTTAGCTTCAAGGATACCGAAACGGCTGGCTTCCTCCATGGGGACTTCCATGACGGAGATGGTGCAATCGGCCCCACTTTGCTTGTGGGTGCGGAGCATCTCTTCGTAGTTGGTGGAATAGATGTGGTCACCCGAAAGAATCAATACATATTCGGATTCAACCGAATCGATCCAGTCGAGGTTGGCGTAAATCGCATCGGCGGTGCCTTTGAACCATTCATAGCCGGCTTCGGTCTGACGGGGAGAAAGCAGGGCGGCCGAGGTATTGACCCCGTTAAGGCCCCAAGTCTTACCCGAACCGATGTAGTTGTTCAACGAGCCATTTTCATACTGGCCGATGATCGCCACATGGTTGATCGAGGAGTTGGCGCAATTGGAAAGGGCAAAGTCGATGATACGATATTTGCCTCCGAAAAATACGGCTGGTTTCGCGACCTTGCGCGTCAGGGCCTGAAGCCGTGTACCCTGGCCCCCAGCTAGGATGAGGGCTATAAGTTCGTTTTTCATTGTTATAATTGTCTTACAATCTTCCCTTGTAAACAAGGGCCAATGGAAACTAGACAAATAAAATCAGGGTAAAAATCAAATAATCCATGCCAAAATGGTTTTCGGAGGGGCTAAGAAAAAAGTGAGGAAAGCGAAACTAGGCTTAGTTAATAACTAATCTTGACTATTTTCCATTGCCTCGAATGTTAATTCGTGATATATTCTTCAAGCCATAGCGCGGGAGGTGAACACCATGTCCAGATATTGCCCAGTAACCGGTAAGGGTCCGGTCAGCGGAAATGCGCGCAGCCACTCTTTGAGGGCTACCCGCCGCCGTTGGAACGTCAATCTGCAAAAGCGCAAAGTGAAAATCGATGGCAAAACGGTCGTGATCAAAATGAGCAACCGCGCCTATCGCACTTTGAATAAGACGATCAAAGCCGCCGAAGCCGAATAAGCTTATAGGACAAATGAAAATGGCCAACCGGCCATTTTTTTGTGCGTTTTATCCAAGGTTTCCGATTACGAACATCCCCACCATCATCGTCACGGCTTGGACTAAGCCGAAGAGGATAAGGAGCCATTCGCTAAAGGGAAGTAAGAAGGGACGGGGACGGACATAAATCGCGGATTCGCCATCCCCCACTTTCTTTAATTGTCCCCAACTGGATAACTTCGGATTGAGGATAACCAAAGCCGACATGGCGGCGATAGCAAAGCTAGCGATGGCAAAGGCCAAAGCCACGCCACCGTAATAATCTCTTAGATCGTAGAAAGCAAAACCAATGACGACCCCGGTTAGCAAATAAACGATCGTATAGCCGATGAAGACCAAAAGGTGACGCCGCATATTGGTAAAGCCTAAGATGGCTAAAATCGCGGTTAGTAACGCGCTTATCCCGCCGGCGATGCCGATAACGATATCGCGGCCTTGGACGAGTTGGATGGAATCCTTGACGAATAATGGGAAGGAATAACATAACCCCAAAGCAATCACGTAAAGGATTAATAGCATTATCGCGTGACGTCCATTCGCGCTTCTTATGCCAAACCCCTCAAAGGGGAATTCGGTTAGGAAATCGAAATTCTTCTTCATCCTCGCATGATAGGAAAAAGCCATCATGGCCAAGGTGGCGACGAAAAGGAAAACCGTCACCGCGAGAAGAGAAATAAATAAAGGCATATGGGCTTGCATTAGGCTAATAATCCCGCGACCCTAGCTTCGCGGTCCTCCTTATCTATAAGATAACTTCCGGCCACCAAAACCTCGACCCCGGCTTTTTTCACTAGCGGGGCGGTAGTTTCGTTAATACCCCCATCGACTTCGATAAGATAGTTATATCCGTTATCTTTTTTCGCTTTGGCTAAATAAGCGATTTTATCTAAGGCGCTAGGCAAAAACGATTGGCCGCCTTTCCCAGGATGGACCGACATTATCAAGAACATATCGAATCTAGAAAGGAAGGGCTTTAAAACTTCAACCTTGGTATCCGGAGAAATCGACATCCCGATCTTAACGTTATGGGAGTGGCAATATTCGATAAGCCGATCGATTTCCTTTTCATCGTTTAGGGCTTCGTAATGGAAGGTCACCGACTCAGCCCCCGCCTCAATATAACTAGGTATCGCGTGCGCGACGTCGGTAACCATCAAATGGACATCTCTAAATGGGGCGGGGAAATGGTCGCGGAAATCTTCCACCACCTCTTCGTCGAAAGAGGTATTGGGGACGAATTTGCCATCCATGATGTCAAGATGGATCCATTTGGCCCCGGCTTTAAAAAGGGCCTGCCCTTCGCTAAGCATTTTCTCTCTAGGCGCGGTTAAGATGGATGGGGCGACGATCATTTAAAACCGAAGATCTTGGATAAGATCCCCCTCCGCTGCTTGAAATTGTCCTTATCCGCCATCGCCTTGACGATGTCATCGTGCATGGCTTCGGCGCTTGGATAGCGTTCATCCGCCCTCTTCCTACAAGCCGTTAGGATAATCCGGTCGATAGTCCTAGGGACGGAAGGATTAAGGCGGGAAGGCTCAGGGAAACGCTTCTTCATTTGCTTTAAGGCGACCTTATCGAGGGTCTCCCCATCAAAAGGAACGTTACCGATTAATAATTCATAGAAGCAAATGCCCATCGCATAGATGTCGTTAGTGGGTAAAGCCGGACCGCCGGTCAAAACCTCGGGCGAGCAATAATAGATGGTCCCTTGGATGGAATCCCCGTTATTAGCTTCGCCAATGGGGGCGGCAATGCCAAAGTCGGAAATCTTAACGGTCCCATCGTTCATTAAGAAAAGGTTATCGGGTTTGATATCGCGGTGGACGATGCCATGCCGATGGATATAGCCAATCGCGGAAGTAAGCTGGAGCATGACTTCGCAAGCTTCCGATAAGGATAAGGTATAGGAGAAATTAAGCTTTTCGCGTAAAGTCTGACCTTTAATGAATTCGTTAACGATATAGGGCCGCCCTTCATAGGTTCCCCGACCAAAGACATGGACGATATTAGGATGGTTCAAAGAAGCCGCGAGGGCCGACTCGGAATTGAAACGGATGATATTTTGTTTATCGCCCATTAAAGATTCCTTCATGACCTTTAAGGAGACGATACGCTTACCCACTAAATCGTTAGCTTCGTAAACGTCGGCCATGCCGCCGGTGGCGATACGGGAAGCGATGCGATAACGTTCGTCGATTTTGTCGCCGATCTTAATCATGGTCGATCACCTCCCAATAGGAAATCCCGATATTGTCGCTTCCACCGTTGCCATTGGCTTCGGCGATTAGGGAAGACACCTTCATATCGGGCCGTTCGTCGGTGGATAAAACCGCCCTAATCTCAGCTTCTGAAACATTATTATATAAACCATCGGAACAACACAAGATGGCTTCGCCATGATAAGGGTGGATGGAAATATCGGGAGCCAAAGAGGGATAAACTCCCAAAGCGTTCATCAAAATATGGCGTTCGGGCGAGGTTTCTTTCTCTTGGGCGTCGATTTTCCCCGTGCGATATAAATAATCGACATAAGTCTGGTCTTCGGTTAATCTTTCCAACCTGCCATACCCATATTTATAGGCCCGGCTATCGCCGATATTGGCCACGATCATCTTTTCGCCTTGGATATAGACGGCCACGCAGGTGGTACCCATGCCCTCATAGGCTTTGTTTTTGCTGGCTTCTTCGAAAATCAAGGAATTGGCTTCCTTTAATACCCGTCTAAGCCAAAGCCTAGTAAGTATCAAAGGGGTAGTCCGTTTTCTTTTAAAGGATTCGCTAAGTAAGTCGCAGGCGACTTTGGAAGCGTAGTCCCCTTTATTTTGTCCGCCCATGCCATCGCAGATAATCAAAAAAACGTCCCCGACGAAGTTGGTTAGGACATTGGCCCTATCTTCGTTGGATATCCTTATTTTGCCGATGTCGGTGGCGCAGGCAAATAGGCCTTTATAGTGACGGCCCATCAAGACTTGACCCCCACTTGTTTGGAACGTAATTGACCACAGGCGGCATCGATATCCCCGCCGAATTCTTTCCTAACGGTGCAATTGATGCCGTTTTTCTTAAGATAGTCGACGAAAGCATTGACCCTAGTTTTCTCCGAGCGGCGATAAGGTTTCTCCTTAACTTCGTTATAGGGGATGAGGTTAACGTAAGCGAAGAGATTATTGTCGCGGATAAAAGAAACCAGTTGCTTAGCGCAATCTAAGGTATCGTTAAAGTCGCGGAGCATGATGTATTCGAAGGTTAAACGCCTTCCCGAATCCGCGCTATATTCCTGCAAAGCCGGGATAAGCTTAGAAAAAGGATAGGCCTTAGCGATCGGCATGATCTGCTGACGGAGTTCGTCATTTGGGGCGTGGAGAGATAAGGCCAAATTGATTTGGATGCCTTCCTTACCATACTTTTTGATGCCATCGCAAAGCCCGCAGGTGGAAACGGTTATATGCCTGGCCCCGATTTCTAAGGCAAAGGGGTCATTGGCGATCTTAACGAAATCTAAAACATTATCGTAGTTATCGAAAGGTTCGCCCGTTCCCATGACGTCGATATGGGTGACTTTGCGGCCCAAGGGTTCAAGCAAAGAATCCATAATTAAAACCTCGCCCACCATTTCGGCGGTGGTGAGATTACGTTCTTTTCTTAATAATCCCGAGGCACAGAAAGCGCAGCCCATATTGCAGCCGACTTGGCTAGAAACGCAGACGGCATCGCCATAGTTATAAGGCATTAAAACGGATTCGACTTTGGCCCCATCGCCCATTTCCAAAAGGACCTTGATGGTGCCGTCATTACTTTCTTGCTTAGTGAAAATCTTAGGCAACTCCACGCAATAATCCGAATTTAAAACATTCCGGAAATCCTTGGAGACATCGGTCATGGCGTCGAAAGAGTAGACCTTCTTACCATATATCCAACCAAACACCTGTTTGGCGCGGAATTTGGATTGACCTAGGGCCAAGAATTCCTCGGTGAGTTTAGGCAAGGTGTAACCGAGGATATTCTTTTTCATAATGTTTTATTTGTTTGAAGCGCTAGCGACGTTAGTCGGATTAACGCCTAAGGAAGATAGTTCGTTTAAGGGAGGGGCGATGCTAAGCTCGTTCTCCTTTTTGACCATCACGGCGAGATAAGCCGCGGTCTGATGGCCTTCGTAAGGATAATATTGATGTTGCTCAATGAGTTCGAACTCGGGATGGTTTTGTAAGAAAGCGGCCACGGTTTGGTTGCCTTCCTTCATCGAGATGGTGTAGATCAAATAGAGCAATTTGCCACCGACTTCGACATATTTGGAACAGCCTTCGAGGACTTCTTTTTCCTTAGCGAAGATTTCATCCATCCTTTCCTTGGGGAAATTAAGGAGATAATCCGGGGCGGTCGGCACCAAATCGAAGCAAGTCGATTCGGGGACGGCGATGACTAGTTCCTGGCTGCGGCTGATGGCGGCATCCATGGAAGAAGGATCGGGGGCGGAGAAGAAATTGACGTTATGGAGTCCCTTTTCTTTGATGGCCTTAGTGACTTCGACTTTATCATCGACGTTAGGGGTGGCTAGATTAAGGCCCACCCTGCTTCCATAGGTTTCAATTAGTTCCCGTTCGAAGCTAGAATCCTTCTCCCCATGGTAGAGCATTAACTCGCAAGGCTCACTGATGGGATAGGAATCGACGATGACTTTGGTAAGTTCCTTCTCGGAGAAGATCTTGCCTTCTTTGAAGAAATCGTTCTTGCGTAAGGCGGTCTTGCCGATGTAATTGAGGATATGGTCGGTCTTGGTGGCCTCGAATTCGCCGGTGGAAATCAAATCGGCGGGGGAAACGTCGGCTTTGACCCTGACTTGGTTAGCGGCGGGACGGCCGAATTTCTTCAAGGTCTTCAAGATCGGGAAACGCGGATAATGACGGAAGATACGAAGCGTCCAATCTGGAATGTTATACCTTAAGGAGAGATAGAGTTGGGAAGTCCGTTTGACTTCGGTAGGAACATATTCTTCGGGATTGGAAGAACGGTCTAAGACAGGTTTAACCAAGGCGAACTTTTCCTGCCCAATCCGTTTAAGAAGTTCCTCATCGAATTCTTCCTGGGGGAAACGATGGAAATAATAATCATTAGCCAAAGCCAAATAAACGCAGCGGAGATCGGCTTCTTCAAGTCCTTCGATGTCTTTTAGCAAATATTGGAACAATAGATGGTGACGAATTTCGCATCCGGATAGGCCCGCCACGACGTTACGATGGGGACGGATCTCCGGGTTTTTGAAAAACTTCTCCTTCAAAGCGTTAGCAAACGTGGCTTTGTTATCAAAGACCTCGTTAAGGATTTCTAGTGAAAGGTCATACTCGATCATAACTCTCTCCTATTTCTTATTCTTCTTGGCTTCTTCTAGCTTTTCTTCGAAGCCGGCAAAGGCATCGCCTAAGAAGATCTCTTCCTCGCCTTCTTCATCGTGATGGTGATGATGGTGATGATGTTCTTCTTCCTCGATTGTCAGATCCCCTTCCATGGATTCTGGTTCTTCGCCAAAGGAGAAGGAATATTCATCTTCCTTATTCTCGGGCATATCGAGGAATCTCGGATATTGGGGGTTAACGTAATCATGGCAATGATGGCCATGGGTATAGGTGAATTCAATATGGACGTTAATCGAGAAAAGATTAAGCGTCTTCAGCAAATAATCGGCGATTTGCTCTTCTAATGGCTCATACTTTTCCTCGGCCCTTACGATAACTAAGGTTTGCCAAGAAGTTTGCTCCACGCCTTTATGGAAGACCATGGAGGAAGGACAATAGAAAACGATGTCCTCTTCGCCCGTTTCATAGAGTTGGGCGAGGTTTGGGGTGTGTTCCCTGGAATAACGGCCGACCACGAATTGGTCCAAGCCTAAAACTGAGATGATGATCATAACAAAGAAATTCTACTACTTTGTGATTCTATCACAATAAAAATCAGCAATCTAAAGGATCGACGTCGAAGCTAATATCGACCCCACCGACCGAGGAAAAGGCGTTTATATCCCGTAACGCGTCCTTCAATTTGGCGATGTTTTTGCTTTTCAAAAGCACCATCCTCTTATGGAAACCGCCTAAGAAAGAATAATAAGGGGCAATCGGTCCTAAACTAATTAATTCCTCACCCATCACGGATTGGAGGTATTCCTTCATTTCCATCCCGGCTTGGATGGCCCGTTCCTCGTCTTTGGAAGAGAAATGGACGGCGATTAGATAATAGAAAGGCGGATAGGCGGAAAGCTTCCTTTGCTGCATTTCCTTATGGTAAAAGGCCTCATAATCCTGTTTGGCCCCATAAACGATGGCATAATGCATAGGGTTAAAGGTTTGGATTATGGCTTTGCCATTAACCTGGCCGCGGCCACTTCTACCGACGGTTTGGGCGATTAGTCCAAACGTCGATTCGGCGGAACGATAAGATTGCATGGCTAAGCCTTGATCGGCGGAAACTAGACCCGCCAAAGTAACGTTAGGGAAATCATGACCCTTGGCCACCATCTGGGTGCCGACGAGGATATCGTATTTATGCTCCCTAAATTCCTGCAAAACTTTGGGAATATTGCTTCTAGCTTTCGCGATATCTGAATCCAATCTGCCCAATTTTGCTTCGGGGAAAATCTCATTTAGGACCTTCATGACCCTTTCGGTTCCCACTCCAATACGTTGGATTTTGGTTGAACCGCAACTTGGGCAGGACTGCGGATAAAGCTCGACATAACCGCAATGATGGCACTTCAGCATGTCGTCTTCTTTGTGGTAGGTGAGATTACCATGGCACGAAGGACAAACATGGATATAACCGCAATCGGCGCACACTACCGAAGCATAACCGCGTCTATTCACTAGCAAAATGACTTGCTCACCTTTATCTAGCCGGGCCTTGATTTCGTTTTCTAATTCGTAGGTGAAGATACCGCTATGATAACGGTCGATGGAGCGCTTCTCCCGCATATCGATGATATGGGTAGGCGGCAAAGGTTTATCGTTAATCCTTCTGGTAAGTTTAGCTAATCCATAGACGCCTTTTTCGGCTCTGGCCTTAGTTTCTAATGATGGGGTGGCCGAACCTAGCACCACTTTGGCCCCGAAATGCTTGGCCCGCATAATCGCCACTTCCCTAGCGTGGTAAAACGGGGTTTGATCTTGTTTATAAGATTCGACGTGTTCTTCGTCGAGGATGATTAATCCAATGTTATCTAAAGGAGCGAATACCGCGCTTCTAGCTCCGACCACGATTTTAGCCTCACCCCTAGCGATGCGGCGGTATTCATCATATTTCTCCGCGGGGGTTAGTCCACTATGGAGGATGGCTATAGAATTGCCAAAACGGCGCGAGAAATATTCCACCATAATCGGGGTAAGGGAAATCTCAGGGACGAGCATCAAGGTCTTCTTATTTTGCTTTAACATCATTTCGGTGAGTTTAAGATAAACCTCGGTCTTCCCTGACCCAGTTATGCCTTGAAGCAACGTGACTTCCTTATCGGTAGAAACAATATATTCGACGGCTTGTTCCTGCTCTAAGGTTAATTGCCTTGGTTTTTCTTCCCTTTCCGAGTTAGGGATAACGTAACGGAGCCTTTCTTTCTTGAAATAGGCAATCCTACCTTTCTCTTCCAAAGCCTTCAAAATCGACGTAGATCCCGCTTCTTTTTTCAAAATCTCGCCATTTCTGGCCAAAAACCTAACTAATTCCAGTTGCTTTGGAGTAAGTCCGGTTTCATCTTCATTAACTAGTTTTACATAGGTATCGTAAGCAACCTTAGGGCCACGAAGAGAAGAAATGGAAGGCTTAAGCGAAGAAGGAAGCATCGCCTTTAAGACGGCGATCTTCGGAGCTAGATAATAAGCGGCCACTTCTTCCGAGGTTTTAATTAGTTCCTCGGAAAGCAAAGACTTATTGTCCACCACCGAAATGATCTCATTTATCTTGTAGCCATACTTATAGGCCACTTCTTCTGGGGTAAGCGAACTATCTTGGACATCATCGACGAAGCCCATGATGGTGGTATGGTTAAAAGGAACGATGACGCGGCATCCCCTACTTATCTCTTCTTTACCCAAATATAGATAAGTAAAAGGCCGATCAAGGTTAGCTTTGGCGTGTTCGATGAAGACCGATAATAATTTCACGTTTCTATTATAAAAGAAAATCGCCTACTAGGCGATGTCTTGGGACTTAATTATCTCAAGGATTTTTTTGGCGGCTTCGTTGACGTCGTCATTGACCACCACATACTTATAATCCTTGGCGTATTCCATTTCGACCTTGGCTTTATTTAAGCGACGCTGGATGACTTCTTCGCATTCGGTGGAACGGCCCCTAATCCGAGATTCCAGGGCTTCAAAGGAAGGCGGGACGATAAAAACGGTGATGGCGTCCGGACATTTGGCGATGACTTTTTGGGTCCCATTGACTTCGATTTCTAGTAAGACATCGATGCCTTGGTCGCGCTTAGCCTCGACCTTATCACGGGGAGTGCCATAGTAATTGCCGACGAATTCGGCATATTCAAGGAGGTTATCCTCGGCAATGGCCTTTTCGAATTCCTCGCGGGTGACGTAGTAATAGTCCTTACCTTCGACTTCACCTGGGCGAATTGAACGGGTCGTAAGGGAAACGGAATAATAAAGGTTGACCCCCGGGATGGCCATCAAAGCTTTCCTAATGGTGCCTTTGCCTACCCCAGAAGGTCCGGATAGAATTATTAAGTTTCCGCGACGTTTCATGTAACGATTATAGTCATCTCTTCTTCCTTTACAAAGGGGAAACGAAACAAAAAAGGATAAAAAGGGGCGTTTTTGTTATAATCTCCACATGGCATTAAACGCATCCAGTGTGAAATCTTTATCAGTTTCCCTTAACGAAAAGCTAAAAGGCGAGTACCTTCAGGGATTCAATGAATTCGATCAGGATTCGTTTTTTTGGTCGCTTTCTAATAAAGAAAAACTGGTATTTTCCTTAGCTCACGGTTTCCCCCGCGTCTATATAGGTGGGAAAGATTTAACCCAATCTAGCCTTAACACCGCTTTTTCATCCTCGATTCGTAAGTTACTTAGCCACGCTAAAATATTAGAGGTTAGATCTTTCGATAACGAACGTATCATGACCTTCGCTTTAGAAAGGACCAATGAAGTCTATAAGAAAGAAAACGTTACCTTGGTTTTCGAGATGATACCCGCTAAGCCAAGGCTACTACTTCTTGATGAAGATAAGAAAATCATCATCTCCACCAACTACTCACCTCTGGAATCCAAACGCCCCTTATTAAGGGGGCTAACCTATGCCCTCCCCGAAAAAGGTAACTATGTCCCTAAGGAGGAAGTTTTCGATTACGACCTTTATCTAGCTAAGTGTTTAGAAGAAGAAAACAAAATTAAGGAAAGCCGAAAGAAAAACCGCTTCGCCCCTTATATAAAAACTTTAAAGACCAAAGCCAAGACCGCCCAAAGGAAGATAAAAGCCATCGAAGAAGATATTAAAGAAGCCAATGAGCATATCAATGATTCAATATATGGCGATTATATCTATACTGAATTCTCTTCATTTCATAAAGGCGACGAGTCTTTCGTCTATGAAGGAAAAACCATCAAGTTAGATCCACGTAAATCTCCCCAAGAAAACGCCGCTTCTTTCTATAAAAGGGCCAAAAAAGCTAAAGCTACTTTAGAACAAAGCAAACTCCATCTAGAAAAAGCTAAGCAAGAGGAAGAAAACGCCCTCACCTTGTTAGAAATGATCGATACTTTAGATGGGGCTGCCCTAGAAGAAATCGGACCTAGTTTAGGGATTTTGCCTTCCCCCAAACATAAAGAAATCGAGGGCACGGGTTTACTTCCTTTTCAGGTAAAAGAAGGTGACACGCGTATCCTATTTGGCAAAAACTCCAAACAAAACGATTTCCTTTCCTTCCTTTACGTTAATGATAAAGATGCCTTATGGTTCCACGTTGCCAAGGGTCCAGGATCCCATGCCATATTGTTAAAAGACAAGCCCAGCAAGGAAGATATCTCCTTAGCCTGCGAAATAGCCTTACTCGCCTCTAGCCTAGACGGTGGGGAAATCATGTATACGGAACGCCGCAACATCAAACGGGGATCTTATGTTGGCCAAGCCATCGTCAAAACCTATCAAAGCGCTTATTTCAGCAAGATATCGGAGAAAGCCAAAGCCCTCTATGAAACTGCCGAGAAGGTAAGCTTATCTAATAAGAAATAAATATGGATACATTTGAAAAGACCTTACTAACCTTAGGGTTATATAAAAAGGAAATCTTCGAAGAAGGAACCGCTAACCTCGTCTATCGTTATGGCCCTTCTTTCGTAGTTAGGGAAAAGAAAACCAATGACGTCGATCTTCCTTTCCAAACTAACGCCACGGAAAAGGAAGCCTATTCGATAATCGGTAACCTTAATATCGTTCCCGAGGTCCTTTTCCTTGATGATAACGGTAATAAGATAGAAAGATTCATCCAAGGTAGATATTTCGAAAAAGGGAATAAAGAAGATTTAGCTAAAATCGCTTCCGCCTTAAAGCGTCTCCATTTCCTTCCCATCGCTAAAGACACCACCGCTTTTAAGCCTTTAGAAAGATTAGCCCATTATAAAAACGCGGCTAAAGAAAGCATCGACTTAGGTCTAGAAGAAGGAATAATCACGAAGGCCACTCCGGTTTTAACCAAGGGGGCCTACTGCCTTTGCCATAACGACTTATGGAGAGGCAATATCCTTATAAATGAAGAAAAAGCCTATCTAATCGATTTGGAATTCGCTTCCGCCTCTAATCCGCTTTTCGATTTGGCCTCCTTCATCGAAGAAAATAGTTTGGACGAAGAAGATACCCTGTCTTTCCTGACTTCTTATTTTGGGCGTCTTCCTCATAAGGAAGAATTAGATGAGACTAACGCCCTAATAAACTTCCACCACCTCCTTTGGTATTACTGGGCCAATGCCAGGTTTAACGAAACCAAAAACCCGATATTTAAGGAAATCGCCAAAGAAAAAGAGGCCGGTTTACTTTCCATTAAGGAAAAGGAAGTTTAATATATCCCCATGAAAAATAAGCCATTCTTATTGCTACTGCCATTATTGCTATTATCTTCCTGCTCTCAGAAGATCGAATTTCCAATTACCGATGACCCGGATTTAATCTATCTTTCTAGAAACGGGGATAACTATAAAACCACCGCCAATACGGCCCATAACCTAGTCAAGGAATCTAATCCCACTAGTTTAGTCGCCGCTATTAACGAAGGGGATTCGGTCTTCGTCTTCACCCATCAAATATTCTGCTCGTCCTGCAAAGCCGTCGATGCCGCTTTCTCGGCTTTCTTACGGGATTCGATGGCGATGTGCTATGGGGTCTACAACGCTTCCCGGGAAGATACCAACATCACCAAAACCATGGAAGCCTTGAAAAAGAACTTCCCGGCGATGGCCGATGTCATCGGAGACAATTACTACACCCCTAGTTTCTACCTAATTAAAGATAAAGAAAATATCGTTTCGGTCACCCTAAGCGATGAAGAAACCAAAGACGCCAATAAATTAGAAGAACGTTTCAAAGGCTTGGCCAATTACACCGGCATCTATGAATTCACGACCGCTTCCGCTTTCTTAGATTTCGTAACCAATAACGATTGTTTCTATCTTTTCGATGACGTCGTGGGAGTTAAATCCACCTTCCAGAAAAACGTCTATAAGTACGCACTCCACTCTAACAAAGTGACGGCCCGCGTCCGTTATTCTTCCTTATCCGCGGATGATAAAGCCCTAATCGCCTCTAGGTTAGGCAATGGCTCAGCCACCTTATTTGGCACCTATAGCCAAGGCACCCCCACTATCAATAATTACAAAGATAATCAAAAAGGCCTCGACGAAGCCATCGAGACCTATTATTCGGTTAAGATTGAAGATAGCAGCTCTTCCGCTTCTTCCACCAGTTCAGAAAGTGCTTCCTGATTAGGCTTTTTCTCTAACGAAGGCATCGAATTCCAAGCCTTCTTTTAAACTATCGAAGACGGCGAAATAATAATGTTCGCACATAACCGCGGCGATATTTTCCGGATAATCCCCATACATCCGTAGCTGGTCTTTGAATTTGTCTAAGATTTCCTGATGGGTATGTTTATAGGACAAGGTCTTCTTACGGTGAGAA
>CAMOQM010000004.1 GCA_946622925.1 uncultured Caryophanales bacterium
CCTTCGATTATGAAAAAGCGGTGGAGGAAGAAAAGATAAACGAAATCGTCCAAGCCGGACTTCTTGCCCCAAGTGGTATGGGCAGGCAAGATGCCATCGTTATCGTTATTAAAGATAAGAAGGTTAGGGATGAGTTATCTAAGATTAACGCCAAAGTAATGGGGGCCCAAGGAGATAACGATCCTTTCTATGGTGCACCAGTAATCCTATTAGTGGCTTGCAAGAAGAATCCTTATCCTGAACTAGATGGCGGGGCGATGATCGAGAATATGCTTCTAGAGGCCACTAACCAGGGGCTAAGCACCTGCTGGATCCACCGCGCTAAGGCGGAATGGGAACTTCCCGAATTTCGTGAATTATTAAAATCCACCGGCATTGCCTTTGACGACTATGTGGGCGTAGACCACATTGCATTAGGTTATAACAAAGGCGGAGAGCCTCGGGAAAAGGTCATTAAAGAAGGCCGTGTATTCCGGGTGTAAACAAGCTTTTGCAAATTATAAAAACTCACCCGATAATGGATGAGCGAATAAAAAATCAAAGGGTAGAGCAAACCTATTCATTAAGGTCCACTTCGTGGATAGTTCCCCCGGTCTTTTCAATTTGCTTAACAGAACGTTTGAGTCTCTTTTGATTTTCTTTGAAGTAAAAGGGGTCGGATACAACGCCTTTCTTATAGTTCTTCATTGAAGATTCAATCATGGCCAAAGTTTCTTCCGGAATGTCAGAGAGATCTACTAAAACGCGCGGGTATAAAACAAAACTTCCGTCAGCCATTTCGGTAACTCGATAGTAATCATATTTCGCATTCCGCAATGTGATTCTGTTCTTGGAATCGACCTTTGCATCATAAGATTTTTTGCCTTTGCTCATAAATTGTCCCTCCGTGGGATATCCCACATGAATCTTATCATCACCCTCGCCTTCAAACAATATGGTTATCGTTATAGGCGATATATATGAATCTTAAAGGCGCGCGCTTTTTAATTCCTTACACAGATTTTCGCCCCCCTTTTTGGTATTTTTCTTTTCCTAAATCACTCTTGTTTTATAAACAACGCCTTATCTTTGCTACAATAACCCCGTGAAAAAGGAATTGACGCCTGAAGAAAAAGAAAGAAGATACACCAAAACGTTCCGTATCCTTTGGATATTGGCGGTGGTTTTTGCTTTATTCGCGGCCGTTTTCCTCACCTCCTCATTAATCGCCAATACCAATAAGGCCATCTTCTTCGACCAACAAACCATCTCATTAAGGGAAAGGATTAAGAAAGAAGGCACGAAAACCACGAAGTCCAGCTCTTTGATTATGGCCTTACGCGAAGGTTCCTATTACCGGCTTGACCTTGGCGATCAAGATTATGTCCAAATCGCCGAATCCTCGGCTTCGGGCGACTATATGGAATTTGGCATGTCGAAGCAAAAGGGCGAGTATACCTATTCCGGGGGATTCATGATCGATCTTTTCTCTTCTTCCTCCAAAGAAAGAATAGTTTTTGGCATTACGGTCTTAGATAAAAACGGTAGTCTAATTAAAGGCGATGACGGCAATCCTTATACTTGCCTGCTTGAATATTCCTACCATCTCCAAGACGGGACCTATACCAGCCATCCGATCCCTTTAGACAACTGGTATGCCCATTTTAGCCAGGAATTTATAAATACCGTCGAAGTGGAAGCGGGGCAAATGCTTAATCCCTTTATGACCGAGCTTAGGCAAAAGGCCAGTTCGATATTAGGGATAAGCGACCTCGATGCCTTCTTAATCCGTAATAGCGTCGTTCTTGAACACCTTGGTTGGCTGGTTATACCCGGTGGGATATTCGGGGTCGTCTCCTTGGCCATCGCGGGAATGTTAGGAGTCATCGTATTCGCTTTGTTCTTCGTTAGGTTCTACCGGAATAAAGTCGCTTCGTATGAAGGTAACCTTTCACCTCCTCCTGAAGCAAAAGAAGAGCTACCCGCGTTAGAGAAGGGCATCGATACCAAAGTGGCTGGGTTAGCCAAGAAGATTAAGATGACCCCCTTTATTCCCGAGTTTGCCATTCGGGCCATCGGGTTAGGGGTAATCCTTCTTTATGCCGTTTTCATGGGGTTGGCTAAGATAAGCGACTCTAGGGGCTGGATTTCTAGCGACATCTTCTTTACTCCCGGCGCCCAATTCTTCGAAGCCTTTTATTCCTTAGGCAGTTTGATATTGACCTTAGCCGTCGTCACCATCGTGGCCGAGACGCGGCGCCACCTATATCGGAATTCGGTCTTCTTCTTTTCCTTAGGGGTTGGCTACTACGTCCTTTCTACCGCTTTGTTATTCTATTTGGACATGGGGTTAAGCGATACCGAGTTAGGCGAAGGGATCATCATCTTGCTCCAATTCGCCTTGCCTGGCAACATCCCGATGGGCTTAGGAATATTCTGCTTCGTTGGTTTCTTCCTCTTTCTTGATCCGGACGAACGCTTTGTTAGACGTGGCGTATTTAGGGGTTTATCGGCTATTCCCTTAACCATCGCATTAGCTTCCATCGTCTTATCGGCTTTATGGAAATTAGATATATTCTCTCCCCCTTATTTCCTATCTAACATCCTCTTTATCCGCGATCCCGCCTTCTTAGTGGTGGGTTTGGCCTATGAATTACTTATCTTCGGATTAAGGAGCAAATATCGGAAATATTATGGCGAGAATGCCGAGAAGATGGAGGCCTTGCCCGAAGTGCAGATGGTGAAAAACATCGCCTTATGCGGATTGATTCTCTTCTTTACCCTTGTATTTTATTGCATCCCCACCAATTTAAGATTGCCTTTGGGATTCACTTCGATTTGGACCTTCTATCCCATTGCCATCCCCATCTTCCTCTTCCAAAAGCCCGCGGCCTCTAACCGCGATGAAAGATGGGACATCCTTTACTATATCTTGGTTATCGGCTTTACTTTCTTGCCCCAGTTATTTAACGCGATGTCGCAGCTATTCGCTAGCTTAGGGATTTAATCACTTCATTAAGAAAGTGATGATCGTCGGGATGACGAAGGAGAGACTATAAAGGACGTAATAGATTATATTGGAGATCATTTTCCGATTCGTTCCGGCCGGCTTATAGAATAAGAAGACGGGGATAAGGGCATAAACGAAGGTGTGGTCGGGGAGGCCCAAGACCCTTTTTATATCGGGGGTCAAACAATAGAAAACCACCGTATAGATGATTATCACGGCGCATAAAACGAGGTTCTTTTGGAATTGGACGGCCGGGGATTCCATGAGGCCATCGACCTTCTCCTTGCCATATTTCCTAGACAAACGGCATCTAAAGAAGAAGATGACGTAGATATAGATTATCCCGATTAATAAACCATCGAAATTCCGGACGAAGAAGAGGGAATTAAGCCAATAGGATGGGTGAATGGCCTCGGTTCTTTTTAAGGCCGAATAGATCACCGCGCCTAAGGCGATGGAGGCGGGAATGGCCGAAAGGGCCCTAAAGACTTTTCTTTTAATTAACCATTCGGGTGGTTCTTCGAAAAGGAACATGCCCATAAAGGTGAATAAGCCCATCGACATGAAGATGTTGCCGGGCAAAACCGAGGAGATAAAATCGGAATAGCTAATCCCAAAGAAATCGGTTTTGACGATGCCATCGACGAAAAAGAAAGCGGAGTTGATGGCTAGATAAAAGGTGAAGGCCGCCCCAAAGAAGGCCGCCGAGGCGAGGGCGAGGTTTCGTCTAGTTTCGGCGATGACTCCGATTAAGGCGATGACCAAGCAGAATTGCCCAAGGGTGGTTACCATCTTAAACCAAGGGTAGCCATCGGCTAGACCCCCTTCGATTATTCCGGCGTTGATAAGGTGGGTGAATATCGAGCCAAATACCAATAAGGCAAAGCCTAAACCCCGAATCACCCATTCCCCGAAGATAGGACGGATATGGGTTTTAGCGACTATCCTAGCGATTGGCCCTCCGATTTGGGGCAAATCCTCTTTATGAAGCGGTGGGGCGTTTTCTTCTTTTTCTTGGGTTTCTATTTCATTAGGGACGTCGACTAATAAGTCCTCATCGGCGTTATCTTTGATGAGACCTTGGACAAGGAGGCGTTTTTTCTTCCTTTGGACGATTAAATTGGCTAACCCGAGGGCAAAGATGACGGTTATCGGTCCGCCTAGTAAAGAGATAAGGGTGGCAGCAAGCAAAAGCCCACTGGCCCTTTCAGCGGCTTCAAAAGAAGTCTTTATCCCACGAGTGACCCTTTTAGGATCGACGCCAAATTGTTTTATGATGGGATCGGCGCAGGCTAGGAATTCCTGCATGCAGGCCTCGGCTTTTTGATTAGCTTCATCGATCGTGGTTTGGGTCAACTCTAGGATTTGGTATTCGTTAGTGAAGTCTTTTTCCTTAATAAGGGCATAGGAAGTGGAACAAGCGTAATAAATCCCGTCGGTGGATTCAAAACCCTCTAGCCCATGCCCATCAAAGGGAGTCCCATCGTTTTTAACGACGACGGCTTTGGCATAAAGACAATATTCATGGTCGTCTTGATAGGCGTCATCGACCCATAAAGCGGGGGTTAGACCTAGAACGAAACCAAAATCATTAAAAAGGCGGACTTGCCGAATGGCGAGAAAATTGGAGCAATTAGCCTGACCGCTTACATAGACTTGGAAGGTCTGCTCATTATAGGTTTTCGTAACTTCATAAAAGATAGATCCATAATCATCTGATTTAATGGATTTGGGTTTAGTTTGCTTACCATCCCTAAGCACCTGACTACGTAAGGACCTAAAATCCTTATTGGTGAAGGCTGCGGGGTTATTAACGGAGACGCCCGCTAAGGAAAATAAGGTGGCCATGGCCAAGATATAGATTAAGGAAAGGATGCCGAAAACCACCGTCCCCTTTTTTGAGAAAACCCTAGTGGAGAGCCTTTTGAAAAAAGATGCGATTTTCATGGGCAAAGTTTACCATAAGCGGAAATGAAATGAAGGCCAATATCTTTGATAAGCCCCTATTTTTTCCTTCTCTTAGCCTTATAATTAGGGAAGCGAGGTAAAGATAATGAAAGAAATCAAGTGCCCCCATTGCCATAAGGTCTTTAGTGTCGAAGAAAGCGATTATGAAGCCATCGCCAAACAAATCCGTGACCAGCAATTCGAAGAAGAGTTGCACGCTAGGTTAGAAACGGCCAAGCAGTTGGAAGAAGCCAAAAACCAAATAGCCTCCAAGGATAAAGAAGAAGAGATAAGCGCCCTTAAGGCCAAACTTTTACAAGCCGAGAAAGAAAAAGAGCTCGCCGTTAAGGAAAAAGAAAACCAGATTAAGGACAACTTGTTTGCAAAGGAAAAGGAAATCAATGACCTTAACCATAAAATAGAGGCCTTACGTCAAGAGAATAAGACCGCTTTGCTAGAGGCCAGTGGCAAAACCAAAGACGAGCTCGCTAACAAAGATAAGAAGATAATGGAGATGCAAAACCAATTGGAACTCGCCAAAAAGGATGCCGCCCTTCAAATAGCCTCGCTTAAGAAAGAACAAGAGACCGCCTTAAAACAAAAAGACGAACAAGTCGCCTATTACAAAGACTTAAAGACCAAGATGTCCACCAAGCTAGTGGGGGAGACCTTGGAACAACATTGCCTTAATGAATTCAACCGAGTCAGGATGATGGCTTATCCTAATGCCTATTTTGAAAAAGATAACGAGGTTTCTTCTTCTGGCTCCAAGGGTGATTTCATCTTCAAAGAAACTACCGAAGAAGGAGCCGAACTCATCTCCATCATGTTTGAGATGAAGAATGAAAACGACACGACCGCGACCAAGCATAAAAACGAGGACTTCTTTAAAGAGCTCGATAAAGATAGAAACGAGAAGAAATGCGAATATGCCGTTTTGGTCTCGATGTTAGAAGCCGATAACGAACTCTATAATGGTGGGATCGTCGATGTTTCCTATCGTTATCCCAAGATGTTCGTGGTCCGTCCCCAGTGCTTCCTATCCATCATTGCTTTACTCCGCAATGCCGCGCTTAACTCCGCCAAATACAAGAATGAACTAATGGAGATAAAGAACCAAAACGTCGATATCTCCCATTTTGAGGACGATCTACTGGATTTCCAGAATAAGTTCGCCAAGAACTATTCCCTGGCCAGCGAGAAATTTGCCAAAGCCATCGAGGAAATCGATAAGACCATCGACCATCTTAATAAGGTTAAGGAAGGGCTTATTGGTTCGGAACGTAATCTAAGATTAGCTAACGATAAGGCCCAAGAGCTAAGCGTCAAAAAGTTGACTAAGAACAATCCGACCATGAAGGCCAAGTTCGACGAATTAAAAGATAAATAAGCCAAGGTTTTATTTCTTCTTTTTCCGCTCGCTTCTACCGGAGAGATATCCCCATAGCAAAGCCGCGACGGTGGGAGGGATGCCAATTAGGAAGACCGCCCATAATTCCCAGCCTTTGCCTTGGGGCAAAAGCTGGCCTAGTTGGATATAGGTGCTAGCCGCGGCGGACCAAATCAAGACGATGATAATGATGGTCCTCCATAAGGAGCGGCCCCAGATACCATTGAAGATCAATAATAAAATGCAACTAGCCGGCACCGCCCAAAGGAAGACTATCCAGGGTTTAAAGGGGCCCTTGTCCATACCTAGGATTAAGAAAATATAGAATAACAAGACCGTAAATAGCCAAACCACGGTCACCGACATCGCGGTGATGATGACTTTGGTGACGTTAGATAACCTATTTTCCTTTTTCTCGACTTCGTTATTTTCGCTTACCCCACCTTCCCTGACTAAATCGGAAATGGATATGCCATAGAAGGCACATAGCCTATCCAAGGTATCGAGATCAGGCATGGTCTCGGCGTGCTCCCATTTGGAGACGGCCTTATCGGTATAGTTAAACTGCTCGGCCAGTTCGGCTTGGGTTAGTCCTTTGTTTTTCCGTAGGACCATGAGATTGTGGGCGACGATCAGCTTAATCGGGGTCATGGCCATTATCTTAGCACAACCGGAAAAGGGTGATAATCCATCTAACAAATAAGACTATTTGTTCCTAAGACGGAAACCATGGCTTTGAAACCACCGAAAAACAAAATATTGTCATTTGCATTTTTTTGGCGGTTTCGAAAGGAAAATGTTAGTTACCATCTACGCCGCTCGCTTTTTGCATCATCCGAATAAGTGGAAACCATTAATACCGACTTGGCCGAAACGACCATCCCGACGAGCATAGAGTCGATTTATAGCCAATCCTTCTTTAGAAGAAATGGGGTTGATTATTCCATATTCATCCCCGATTCGGTTATCTATATAGGATAGGGCAAGATGCCTTTGATAGTCATGCTACAGTCAATTGCCAAGTCGAGAGTTGGCCGGAAGGCTACCATAAAAATTTCGGTGGCGGAACCGTCAATTGGGGTTGCGATCCACAGTAGTGGTGGACAATCCAGAAACCGATGCACTTAGGCGCGTTATATAACAAATAATATCTCGCGCGCATAAAGGATTTCCGGCCATTTTTGCCCTTGGAAACTATGTAAAGGAACGAGTTTCCTGAAAATTTTTAATCATCTTGTTGCAATGTAACCGCTTACATTTTCCTATTTTGCTAGATGTCATCGAAGAAAAACATGAAAAAACTATGAAAACAACTTTTTTAAAATAATGCTTGCCAAGAATGCTACTGATGGTTTAATAGAGCCAATTTTTATAAGAAGCGCGTTTCCACGTGCCTCTTAAAGAAAGGTTAATGCATTAGGAGGAAAATTCATGAAAGCATTAAAAAACAAGAAGCTCCTCGTACTAGCCGCCGGTGCAGTACTCTCTTTAGCTGCTTGTGGACAACCTGCTCCATCATCCAGCAGCAGTTCTGCTTCTTCTAGTAGCTCGGCACCCGTTGCAGAAAAGTATGTTCGTGGCGATGACAACGCTATCTACAAATCTGTTTTAGGTGAATTCGAACAATTAGTTGAAACCGCTCACGGCATTTACGATGACTCCGAGCGCTATGTCGCTTATGCCAAAGCCGAAGGCGATCTACTCGCCAAGGGCTTAATGGTCCCCACCTACACCCAAGGCGGAACCTGGGCCGTCTCCCGTGTCGCCCCTAAGACCATCTCCGCCGCCGTCCACGGTCTTGACTCTGACCGTCTCCAGTACTTGGTCGCTGCTAAGCCCCAAGCCGCTGGACAAAAGGCCAACTTCCTTACCAAGGCCCAACGCGATGAATTAAAAGCCAAATGGCAAACCGCTAAGGACGCTGGAAAATCCAGCCAATACGATCCTAAGGCTTATTTGATCGAAAAAGGCTATGAAATCGCTGACGAATACACCGTCACCGAATCCGCTTGGCCGCAAACCGCCGACTTATTGACCACCTATCGTGCCGCTGACACCGAACAACTCGTCAACGCCATCGAAGGTTTGGTCGAATATGACAACGTTGGTGTCCTCCGTGGCGCCATGGCCGTCGAAAACGAAGACGGAACCCCTTATACCGTTTCCGCTGACGGAAAGACCTACACCTTCAAGATCCGCCCCGATGCCAAGTGGGTCGATAACACCGGCAAGGTTATGGGAAATGTTACCGCCGATGACTTCGTCGCTGGCTTCCAACACGCCTTCGATGCCAAGTCCGCCCTATCTTATTTGGCCTCTGGCGTCATTAAAGGCGTCACCGAATACATGACCGGCCAAGAAACCGATTTCTCCCAGGTCGGTTATAAGGCCGTCGATGCCCAAACCCTCCAAATCGAGCTCGTCAACAAGGAATCCTACTTCCCCAGCCGTTTGGTCTACTCCCTCTTCATGCCGATGAACCGTGAGTTCTTCGTCTCCAAAGGCGGCGTCTTCGGTATCACCGAATTCCAAGCCAAGAAGAGCTCTGCCGACTACAAGTACGGCAAGACCAATGACGTCACCTCGATCCTCTACAACTCCGCCTTCTACTGCTCCAAGTGGGAGACCACCAAGAACTCCGGTTCCATGGAATTCACCAAGAACCCGAACTTCTACAACAAGGATAAGGTCAACCTCAACAAGATCAAATTCATCTATGATGACGGTTCGCAGCCGATGAACAACTACAATGCCGCCGTCGCCGGTACCTATGCTGGCATCGGTTTAGGCAAAGCCACCGGCTTGCTCGACAAGGCCACCGAAGATGGTTACTTCGATGCCAACGCCTACATCTCCGACACCACCGCTACCACCTTCTTTGGTTCTCTCAACCTCAACCGTGGAGCTTGGGAAGGTGTTGGTGGCGTCGCCAAGTCCAACCAAACCGAACACCAGAAGGTCCTCAACAACAAGGCCTTCAACAACCAAGACTTCCGCTTAGGATTCCTCCACGGCTTCGACCGTGCCTCCTGGCGTGACCTCTCCGTCGGTCAAGGCGTCGGTAAGTACAGCCTCCGCAATATGTACACCTACCCCGACTTCGTCAAGCTCAGCAAAGAAGTCACCGATGGAAACAAGGTCTTCCCCGTCAACACCACCTATGGTGAATTAGTCGAATGGTACGCCAACCAAAAGGGTGCCAAGATGAAAGCCGCCGACGGACAAGATGGCTGGTACAACCTCGAAGAAGCCAAAGTCAAACTCGCCGCTGCCAAGGCCGCCATCCCTGAATGGGGTGAAAACGACCGCATCAGCATCGATGTCGTCTACTACACTGGCTCCGTTTCCATGGTTGCTCAGACCAACGCCTTCAAGCAGTTCATCGAAAACGCCATCGGACAATACGTCACCATCAACATGATTGGTGTCAGCACCACCGACGACTACTACAACTGTGGTTACTACGTCGAAACCGGCGTTGATCTACCGCAAGACTACTTCGATGGTTCTGGATGGGGCCCCGACTACCTCGATCCCGGCACCTATCTCGACACTTGGTCCGTCCAACGTGACGCCTCCATGCTTAAAGTCTGTGGACTTGATGCCGAAGCTGAATAAATAACTCATTGAGTTATTAATCAATCCTATTAAAATATTGGGGCATCCTTCACCTGGATGCCCCATTATTTGTTGAAATACCCTTGGAAAGGAGAGTTTATGAAAAAATACCTTCTCAAGCGCATTCTCTTCTCGATCTTCTCCCTAGTCGTAGTGACAGGGACGGTAATGTTGCTTGTCTACACTTTGCTCAATCGTGAACTATTGTTCATGGGCGATGACAACTACACTACTAAATTAAAAGAATCCGATAAGCAGAATTACGCTTATAGCCAATATTATGAATATGGTTACGTTGACTACGTGACTTTTCCGTCTTGGCTGCAACAACAGATTGACCCTTCTTCCCAAGAGTACGTCGACGCCGTTAAGACCGTTCAGGAACAAAATGTTTCTGATGAGTATCCAAGAACCGAGTACGCCATCACTTTCGCCAATACTTACAAAGCTAAGGGCTATCAAGTTATGTGGCTTAAGGCTAGGTCCAATCGCCGTGGCTTGATTTGTTCCGGTTACTTTATCGCCGTTAAGGACCGCAACGTTTTTGAACGTTTAGGGACTTATTTTGGCAATTTCTTCTCTTTTGATACGATGTGGTCCGTCAAAGATCCGAATTTGGCCGATTCCGATCGCTATGTCCGCTGGGAATGGGATCCCTATTCCAATATGCCCGCTTTGGTCGGCAACGGGACTTTCCATCGTTATTTGATTTATTTCGATAATCAATTCCCCTTCGTCCATCAAAACATCATTTCCTTAAACATGGGTAAATCCAAACAAAGCGAAGGTCAGGATACCTCAGAATTGTTAACGATGAGGACTGGTGATGCGGTGATGGAACAAACCGTCCTCCCGAAAGATCTCTATACGGAAAATCCTCCATTAGAGGAAAGCAATTTAGATTTCCATACGGTTACTTATTCCGCTAACGTTTCCAGCTATTATTACGACATTTATGGCGAGGGCAACCATTACGTCAACGCCACTTTGAAGAAGAATGGATTCACCCGTATAGGTAACTCCTTCGTCATTGGCATTATCGCCACCATCGGGGCTTACATCTTAGGCTTGCCAATCGGTTTATGGATGGCTAGGAAGAAAGATAAACTTCCCGATAAAATCGGTAACCTTTACATCATCTTCATCATGGCCGTTCCGTCTTTGGCTTACATCTATATGTTCGCCGCTATCGGTATGAGCGCCTTTAACTTGCCGATTAAATGGGCTTTGGCCACGATTCCGGCAACCGCCTTCATCTTGCCAATCATTTCATTGATGTTACCTTCTGCCGGTGGTTTGATGAGATGGATCCGCCGTTACATTATCGACCAGGAAAACGCCGACTATGTCAAGTTTGCTAGGTCCCAAGGTCTAACCGAACGGGAAATCTTCTCTAAGCATATTTTCCGTAACGCCATGATCTTCATCGTCCATAGCATCCCGGCGGATATCTTGGTCTCTTTGGTAGGCGCCATCGTCACCGAACGTGTTTATGGCGTGCCTGGCGTTGGTGGGCTATTAACCGACGCTATCGACACCCACGATAACGGCGTAATCATCGCCGCGACCGTCTTCTACACGTTCTTGTCCATCCTTGCTTTATTGCTGGGTGACTTGCTACTAGCAAAATACGACCCGCGTGTGTCGTTTACAAACGAAAGGGGGTAATCGAAAATGTCTGAAATCGTGAGACAGCCATTTGATATGGCGAAAATGAAAGCGCAGCAGGAAGACGAATTATTCTATTTCGTTGAGCAAAACCCCGAAGCCGCCGAGCGCATTACCGCTCCTAGGTATTCTTATTGGGCCTCGGTCTTCCGCATCTTCTTCCACAAGAAGTCCAATATCGTCGCCCTTACCATCTTGGCCATCGTTCTATTGATGTCCTTCATCTATCCCTTCATAGCACCCTATGATCCGATGGGACACCTTCGTGATGGCATCGCTAACCTCTCCCCGTCGGAAGCCATTAACAAACTTGGATTCTCCATGGAATGGATCTTGGGTACCGGCGTCTGGGGCAACTCCATCTTCTATGGTATTTGGACCTCGGCCCGTATCTCCTTGACTTTGTCGCTAATCTGCGCGGCCATCAACATGTCCTTGGGTATCATTATCGGGGCCGTTTGGGGCTATAACAAAGCGGTAGACTCCGTCCTTAACGTTATTTATAACATCATCGCCAACGTCCCTTACATCTTGTTGATTTCCGTTTTGGTTTATGTAATCGGATCGGGCTTCGGCTCCTTCGTATTCGCCTTGACCATCACCGGATGGCTTGGCATCGCCTACTTCATGCGTACCCAAGTATTGATTATCCGCGACCGCGAGTATAACTTAGCTTCGCGTTGCTTGGGCACCCCGATGCTACGCATAGTCACCAAGAACGTCTTGCCTTACTTAACTTCGGTCATCGTGACGTTGTTAGCTTCGGAAATCCCGAGCTACATCTCCATGGAAGTCTACTTGACCTACCTTGGCATTGGTATGGCTGCCGATATTCCTTCATTAGGTCACATGATCGGTGACGCCCAGGCCGCTTGGATCCTTTATCCTTGGGCGTTCTGGTCCCCGGTTGCCATCTCATCCATCATTACCATCATCTTATACGTGGTCGGTCAGAATTTAGCCGATGCTTCCGATCCACGTAGCCACATGAAATAAGGAGGATTCCGAAAATGAAAGACAATGAAAACAAAATCGTTCCGGAAAATCCTTCCGAAATAGAAAACCCCATCACCCCGGAGGCCAGTGACATCGATGAAATGGCCGCGAAGAAGGTCCTGCTTAAATTGAAGCACGTTGACGTTAAATTCAATGTGCGTGGCCGTACCTTAAATGCTATCCGCGATGCCAACCTCGAAATCTTCGAAGGCGAAACCATCGCCATCGTCGGTGAATCCGGTTCGGGTAAATCCGTCTTAACCAAAACCTTCGCGGGAATGCTCGATGCCAACGGCTTCATTAGCCACGGCAATATCTATTTCTCCGATGACTCCCTTTCGGAAACGGAAGTTCGTTTGAATCTTAAAAACCGTTATCTCCGCGCCAAGGCTTTGAAATCTTTAAATGCCCTTTCTTATGAAGAAGGCGCATGCGAAGAATATAAACAGTTAAAAGATCTTAATGAACAGGAAAGAAAAGCCAAAGTGCTTGGTCCTGAGGATCTTGAGAAATACGAAATTGACTCCAAGCGCATTAATGATGACCTAATCGACGCCAACAACACTTTCATGGCCCTTACCAAACGTAGCCAGGAAGAAAAGGATCGTCGCTATAAACTTGGTCAGAAAATCCGGGAACTAAGGGCTGAAAAGAAAGCCCTTGATGCCCGTTTCAAAGCCGAGCATAAAAAGACCATAGCCGCTTATAAAGCCGACGTGGCCGCTAGGGAAGCATATCGCGCCAAGAAGGCTGAATTAGAGGCTAAGCGCGCCGAAATCATCGCCAAAGCCACCGCGAAAGGGCTTGATGAACGTACTGCGCGCCGCAACCAAATCATCGCCGACGAAATCGTTTTGTCCCTTGGTAGATATCCGGTCCGTTTGCAACTTCGCTATGCCGGGCAATTGATGCGGGGCTATGCCGAAGCCATGAGAATGGGGAAAGACCTCTTCACCGCCAAACAGAATAGACGCGTTTTCGAACCCGTCGTCTTCCGCGTTGAATATCGTTCCCGTTCTATTGTTGAGACCAACAAATTGAAGAAGTGGATCGATGAATCCTTCTCCAAATCCATCGCCAAAGAGGTCATGGATGACGAACTACTCTCAAATGATTCACTTCTAGATCAAGCATATGGCCTCCACCCCCAGCTTAGAAAGAGCTTAAATCGCCGTATCGCCAAAATCATCGCCAATAGCAAATTCGCGGATACCGACAAGGAAAAGACTCCCAAAATTGCTGACCTAATTTTACTTAAGGTCTCCGAATTCAATTCCACCATCCACGCTTGGGTTTGGGCCAATAAGCTCGTTAAATATGTCGCTTCTGTCTATGCTAGCGGAAAAACTAGCTTTGAAAGCAAGCTTAAGTCGAAGCCGGTGGATGCCTTAAACGGCTATGCCCATATCGACTGCGCCAAGGTTAAATACCTCAAAGACTGGGAAAAGATTCGTGGTTGCCGTATCGCCACCGTCTTCCAAGACCCGATGACCTCGCTTGACCCGATCATCCCAATCGGCAAACAAATCATGATCGTCATCCAGAAGCACCAGCATTGCTCGGTCTTCGAAGCCAAACGCCGTGCCTTATCCATCATGGCCAAGGTCGGTATTCCCGACCCCGAAAAGCGTTTCGATGACTATCCCTTCCAATATTCCGGTGGTATGCGTCAGCGTATCGTCATCGCCATCGCTTTGTCTTGCCAACCCAAGATCCTTATCTGCGATGAACCGACGACCGCTCTTGACGTTACTATCCAAGCTCAAATTATCCGTTTGATTAAGAAATTATCTAAAGACCTTGGTTTTACCACCGTCTACATCACCCACGACTTAGGCGTCGTCGCTAACGTCGCCGAGCGTGTCGCCGTCTTGTATGGTGGCCAAATCATCGAACTTGGTACGGTCGAGGATATCTTCTATGATCCCCGCCACCCCTATACTTGGGCGCTTCTTAGCTCTTTGCCTCAGCTTGCCACATCCGGGGAAGAACTCTTCTCCATCAACGGTACACCCCCATCCTTATATAACAAGATAGTGGGGGATGCCTTCGCACCCCGTAACGAATACGCGATGGCCATCGATTTCGTCAAGGAACCGCCGATGTTCGAGGTCAATGAGCATCATAGCGCCAAGACCTGGCTCCTTGATCCTCGCGCCCCGAAGATCGAAAAGCCGAAGATCATCCAAAATCTCCATGAGAAGATGGTAAAGATCTATAAAGACGAAAAGAAAAAGGAGGAAAAATAATGAAAAAACGCCTTTCCAAAGAAGAATTAGCGGAAATCCAGAAAAACTTCCCTCCTAGGATTGAATACCAAGAGGGCAAAGACCCCGTATTGTCCATCCGCCACGTCGATATCACCTTCGGCTCAGGCCGGAAGGTCTTCAAAGCCGTCAGCGATGCCAACTTCGACATCTACAAAGGCGAAACCGTTTCCCTTGTAGGTGAATCTGGTTCTGGCAAGACTACTATTGGCCGTGCCATCGTCCGTATCAACCCTTGCTCCGCCGGTGCCATCTATTTCAAAGGCAACAAGATTTCCGGAAAGATCAAAGTCGACAAGGAACATGTTGCCAAATTGGACAAAATCGCCAAAGAGAAAGCCGAAGAGGCCAGCAAAGCCAAAGAAGCCTTGAAACAAGCCAAAGCTTCTGGCAAAGAAGCCGAAATCGAAAAAGCCGCCGCCGAGTGCGAAAAAGCCATAAACGAGTTGGTTGAAGCTAGGCGCGAAGCCGGAATCGCTAGACACCCTAACAAAGAAGTCGTCAGGAAGATCCAAATGATATTCCAGGACCCGGCCGCCTCCTTAAACGAACGCGCCACCATCGAATACATCATCTCCGAAGGTTTGATCAACTTCAAAATGTTCAAGTCCGAGGAAGAACGTATCCAGAAGGTCGAAAACATCATTAAGGAAGTAGGGTTATTGCCTGAACACCTTACCCGTTATCCCCACGAGTTCTCCGGTGGCCAGCGTCAGCGTGTCGGTATCGCCCGTAGTATCGTCATGGAACCCGAATTCATCGTGGCCGACGAACCAATCTCCGCCCTTGACGTGTCTATCCGTGCCCAAGTATTGAACCTCTTGAAGAAGTTCCAAAGGGAAAAGGGGCTTACCTACCTCTTCATCGCCCACGACTTATCCATCGTCCGTTATATCTCGGATAGGATCGTCGTCATCCACTTAGGGAAGATCGTCGAGGTTGCCCCAACCGAGGAACTATTCGCCCATCCCCTTCATCCCTACACGAAGTCGCTTATGTCGGCTATCCCTATCCCCGATCCGATATTAGAGAAGAACAAAGAACTCTTCGTTTATGATAAGGAAGCCCACTCTTATGGTCCTGAAGATAATCCATCCTTGGTCGATATAGGCAATGGACACTTCGTATTCGGAACCGAAGCCGAAATCGAAGCCTACAAGAAGGAAAGGGAAGGCAGATAAGATGCCTGAAGAAGAAAAACCCAATCCTAACGTCCTCGACGGTTCCGATTACCCTCTCTCGGAAGAGCTGGAAAAGGAACGGCGGAAGACCGAAATACCGGTCCATGGACGGCGTATGGGCATCCGCATCGCGGCCTTCGTCGTTGTGCTAGGGGTGGCCATCACGTTCATATCGTTAGGGATTGCCGGCTTCTTCACCGGTTCTACCGGGATTCAGGAAATAACCGTTAATTCCGATAAGGAACAGGGACTCCGTTATGGCAAGGGTTATCACCTCCTCTATAACATCACCGGTTCCCAATTCGAAACCAACGGTAAAATCAGAGCCATCCGCGGTATCTATACCGAAGTGATGAAAGATTCGTATCGCCTATTCGATGAATATAACGATTATGCCGATATTACTTCCATCCATTATCTCTCCACCCATCCAGATACCGATGTGACCGTCGATCCGCGGTTATACTCGGCACTAAAGGAAATCTATGAAGACGAAAGCAGTCGGCCCTTCTTATTCCAAAGCCCATATAAGGAAGTTTGGGATACGCTAATGGTTGGGCCAAACGAAGGATTAAGCCTCTATGACCCCTCCGTTTATAAACCCAATGCCGATTATCTTGACTCTTATGCCTCCATCTTAAATGGGGATGACCCATTCACCTTGACGTTTAAGGATAATAACGTCATCACCTTCCACGCTCCGGCCGCCTATTCACCCTGGGCCATCGCCTACGAATATAACGGCCCTTCGCTTAGCCTTGGACTATTGAAAGATGCCTATAGGATAAGCATGGCTGGCCAAAAGCTCCTTAATGAGGGGTTATCGGAAGGCGTCATGATGTCGGAAGAGGGTTCTAGCCTATCCTTAGGCGGATTAAGTAACGTAGCCGAAAACGTATATGCCTATGAAACGGCTAAGGGCTATGTGGCTGGCGTCCTTACCTTTGGTGGGACCACTAGCATAGCCAACCTCCATCTGGTGCCAATTGGATCAACCCACGATCCATATGCCTACACCTTGAAAAATGGGGAAACCCAATTGAGGAGAAACCTGCTAATTGACCCAACTAGCGGTTATCCCTATTCGGGACTTACCTCTCTTAGGCTAGAGGGGAATACCCTTGAAATAGCCAAAGTTAAGGTTGCGGCCTTGAAGATGTTGGCCGCATCCTCGAATGTCGATGCCTTAGCCAAAGGCTCGCCTTACTCGCCTATCTATGCCAAAGCGGAAGAAGAATTAACCATTCATCTCCCCGTGGCAAAGAAGGATAAATTCATCCTAATGACCGAAAAAAACACTAAGGTCGAATCCTATTAGCAAAGGAGGAAAAAGAAATGAAAAAGAACAAGAACCTCAGCAGAGCTTGGTTTTGGAGCTATGTCGTATTGATTTTTGGCGCCGCCCTAGCACCTTTGCTCGCGGTTAAGTTTTCGATGGCCCTTTCCATCGTGTTTATCGTTTTCGCGGTAATTACGTTAGGCCTTATCATCACCGCGAGGGTCTTATATACCAAGAATCGTCCCCTTTTCCCCTTCTTTGCCTTAAGTGCTCAAGGCTTGAATTCCCTATTGGTATTAATCGCGATGATCATGGAAATCATCCTTACCGCCCAGGGTCAACCGGCGGTCTATGCTTGGATTATAGGTTCGATTGGCGTGCTTTTGCTCATCTTTATCGATTATCAAACCATTATGGTTTCCAAAAAGATATTCAAAGGCGAGAAGATCATCGAAGGAAAACAATAAATAGTCTAAGGCGTCGGGATACGGCGCCTTTTATATTCTGGCCAAATTGCCAAAAATAGGGCAGGAGGCTATAATTGCGAAACGAAAGGAGAAAAACTAAATGTATAGAGACGAGCAAATCGCCTCATCCCTAGCGAAGCTGTTCGACGCTTACGACTATGCGATGATCGACACTTGCTCGATGATGGAAGAATCCTTCCCCACCTGGTTGGAGACTTTCGAGAAAAGCAAAAAATACTCGCTCCAATTTCACCCCCTTATCGTCTTGAAACAATGCGTTCAAGAACTAAAGAAACATAGCAAAGGGAAAATCTTAGAAAAGAAGAGAACGGCGAAATTGGCCTTGGAAATTCTAAAGACGGCGAAGAAAAACAAAACCATCGCCATCACAAGGTATAAATTAGGCAAAAGGAATTTCGGCGATCATGCCATTTTCTCGAAAGTAAACGACGATCACCTCGATTACAAAATACTTGTAATCACCCAGGACAAAGGACTTACTTCGGATATCTTAAAACTTAACGAGATGCTTTCCATTAACGGTAAGCCCGTCTCGGTCATGAAATTATCTAAAAACGCCGAACTAGTCCGTAACAAAGGCGTCATTGAGTCTTCCATTAAGAGCAAACCTAACAACCCCCAACTTACTTCGGTTATCACCAAGAAGGAGCACCCTCTGGTTATTTCCGATCGCCGCTTATCCGCGGTTATTTCTAATCCCAACTATCCTAAGGATAAGAAGATTAACGACGTTAAGTCGCAGCTTTCTTCCTTATCGAAAACCGACACCAAGATCAAAAAGGGCCTAACCCTTAATTATAGCGAGGATAAGCTTGCTTCTTGGTTAAACGAAAACGCCCCAAAGCGGGAAGATAGTAGAGCCCCTAAGGCCATCGTCAAAGTCGAGAGTCGCCCAATTGTGAAGGTCGAGGATAAGCCTGCTCCTATAAAGGAAAGCGAACCCCCTATGCCTAAAGCCAATACCTATGCTGGCGAGGCTAAGGAATTAAAGTCCGCTCTTTATGAAGCCGCCTTATCTTATGGCATCATAATCCATGATACGGGGGTCCCTTATTTACCTAATATCCATGGACCTAAAGATTTATCTTCCAAAGATCTTAACGCCATGGTGGCCGCCTATGAAAAAGGCGGTAAGAAACCTTTCGATTATAAAGATCTCCATTTTGAAGTTATTTTTAAGGATGGCCGTTATTATGTGACCATGTCCCTAAATAAGGTCAAGACCATCGTTGAGAATCCGCCTAAGGAAGAAAGGAAGAAGCCGGCTAAGATCGCTCCTGAAATCAAGCCTACTCCCGTTAAAAAGGAGGAGCCTAAGAAAGAAGAGCCTAAACCCGCGGCCAAGAAGGTTAAACAACCTAAACCCGAAGCTAAGCCCGCTCCCGCCAAGGAAGAGAAGAAACCCAAGGCTAAGGAAAAGCCAAAGGCTAATCCTGAGAAAGTTAAGCAACCGGTTAAGGCTGCACCTAGCAAGAAGGAAGAAGCCCCCGCTAAGAAAGAAGAGGCCGTTAAACCTGCTCCTAAGGCCGCTAAAGAGACGGCTAAGAAAGCTAAGCCTGAGGTTAAGGAAAATAAGCCTGCGCCAAAAGAAAAAGCTTCTAACGCCAAAGACGGAACTAAGCCTGAAGCGCCCAAAAAGGTTAGCCCCAAGCACCCTAAGGTATTGGAACAGGCTAAGCTTAACGATGCTAGGTTAATGGCGGTCATCCCCAATCCGACCTATTCTAACGAAAACAAGGCCAAGGACATCCAGGCCCAAATCGCCTTGCTTAGCAAATTATCGAAAGACGAACTAGCCCAAATAAAGTTAGGTATCGATAATCTCAAAAAGACCTTAAAGGACCTATCCAATCCCAAATAAGAGAGGTGGGGGTTTATGAGAAAGAACAAAACGATATCAGTATTGTTATTAAGTGGAGTATTAGCATCTACCCTGACTTCGTGCGGGATGGTTTCCTGCGCCTTTAACCCCATTATCCCTATCATTTCCTCTGCGTCTTCCGAAGATGTCGAACTTACTGTGGAAGAAACGGTCGGATATTTCGTTAAGGCCGCGAGCAAATATGGTTCGGAAATAACCTCGGATAGCATCTTTGAGCAATACGGTTCGGTTTTATCTAATAAAGGCAGCAACGCCACCATCTCGGATTTGGCCTTGCTTTCCTATTTCTGTTTTAAAGACAGGATGCCTGAACATATCGGGGCTAGGAAATTCGAAGCCTATTCCATTTCGATGAACTCCCGGGCTTTCTACCGGGTCTCCCGTTCCTCGACCCTTTATACCGCGTTGAAGTGGCTTACCGATAGAGGATTATTCGCCCCTAACCCCAATATGGTCCTGAATTTTGATTCCTCCATCACATTAAGCGGAGTGCAACGGCAACTAGCCCGTTTCTACGCTTATATCGGCGGAAACGAAAAGGATGATTTCTTCACCACCGTGAATAAGGATTTCCTTTTTGAATCTTCTGATCTTCCCGATGTCGGACCCTTAGATAGCGCTTATGCCTCCAATCTAATCTCCCAAAAAAGGATTAGAGAATGGGCTAAAGCCCAATTTGATACCAATTTAGACGCCGGGGCCTT
>CAMOQM010000005.1 GCA_946622925.1 uncultured Caryophanales bacterium
CCGAGCATCCAGCAATACCTCATCCGCGGCTATGATGGGGTTGGAGATTCGATTCGTAACATCGTCAAAGATCTCGACTTAACCTCGATTGGCATCACCGATTACCAAACCTATAAAGGGGCTGACCTCGAAGCCGGTAAAGCCGATATCAAAGCCTCGATGGCCACCCAAGCTTTGGTTAACCTTCCTAAGTTTGCCGTTGACCACGTGGTCGGTTCGATTTCCGAAGCCGAACTTAATTCCATGCTCCATGCTTCGGGATTAATCGGAAGCGGTTTTGCCATGACCTTAAATAATTTGGCGACTGGTAAAGACTACACCAACGTCTATATCGTCTTTAATGACGTTACCGCCCAGATCGTTAATGACCATATCTATTTCTCCCTGGCAGTCTCGCTTAATGGCTATGACGTTAGGTTCGTGGTCACCACCAAAATCGACGCCACCGAAGCGGAAATGGCTAACTATCGTATTGGACTAAAGATCGAGAATCTCTATTTTGGATCTCAAACGGTAAGCGAAACTCTTAAAGCCGACATCTATAAATATCTAACCGACGCTTTCGCCGGCGATGAGTCCATCAGTTACGCCAATAACCGTTTCGTCATCGATTTCTCCGGCTCGATTTCCCCAGCCATCGATACCGCGATTAGGGTGATTGGCAAACCCAATGCCAAATTAATCGGGACTTCCTTAACCGATGCCGGTGCCAAATTAGAACTCGGCATCACCCCGAACATCTAATCCTTCCAAAGGACGTCCAATTTGCTATAATCATCAAGCCATCGCGAAGGGAAAGCGAGGAACCAGGTCAGGCGGGGAACCGAGCAGCCTTAAATCGTCGACCCTTGCGCGGTGGTTTTGTTTTATCATTTATCCATGAACGATTTGCAAGCGATGGAAATCGCCTTAGAAGAAGCTAGGCTCGCCTATGAGGAAAACGAAGTCCCGGTTGGGGCCGTTATTTTGCGTAATGGCGAACTTATCGCTAGGGCCCACAATACCCGCGAAACGGATTTAGATATTTCTGGCCACGCCGAGATTAAGGCGATGCAACTTGCTGCAAAAGTCCTGGGCAAATGGAGTTTAGAAGGCTGTCGGATGGTGGTCACCCTCGAACCTTGCCCAATGTGTGCCGGGGCCATATTGCAAAGTCGGCTCTCTTCCCTTTGCTTTGGAGCCAAAGACGAGAAAGAAGGGGCCATCGTTTCTTCTTACTTTCTCTTTGATGGCAAGAAAGAATCGCCCTTAGTGAATTTTGGGGTCAAAGAAGAAGAATGTACCGATATTCTCAAGTCTTTTTTTGCAAAGCAAAGGAACCGGTAATTCGACATTGTATAAATTGTGAGCAAAACGGCTGTTGCAATCGTGGTTTTGGTGTATATTATCCATGCTCCCGTTAAGGAGGTTTCCTATGGAAAATCCCAACCAGAACCAAATCTTGCTCGAATTAAGGCACATTAAGAAAGACTATTACGTCGACAAAAAGCCCTTTACCGCCATAAAGGACCTTTCTCTTTGCTTGCCTGAAAAAGGTTTCGTGGCGATTTTGGGACATTCTGGTTCGGGTAAAACCACCTTACTTAATATCATCGGCGGGCTTGATAAATACACCGAAGGCGATTTGCTAATCGAAGGCAAATCCACCAAAGACTTCAAAGACAAAGATTGGGATAGCTACCGTAATAAACGCGTGGGCTTCGTTTTCCAATCCTATAACCTCATTCCCCATATGAGCGTCCTCCAAAACGTTGAGCTTTCGCTTCAACTTGGGGGCATTGGGGCCAAACAAAGAGCGGAAAAAGCCCAAAAGGTTTTGGAACAAGTTGGGTTAGGCGAATATCTAAAGAAAAAACCGAACCAACTTTCCGGTGGCCAAATGCAACGCGTGGCTATCGCCCGTGCTCTGGTTAATGACCCAGATATCATCTTGGCCGACGAACCCACCGGGGCTTTAGACTCCGCGACCTCGGTTCAGGTCATGGATTTAATTAGGGAAGTCGGTAAAGAGAAGCTCGTCATCATGGTTACCCATAACCAAGAGTTAGCCGACGAATATGCGACCCGTATCATCTCCATGAAAGATGGCGAGGTTATCGCCGACACTTCTCCCTTAGAACCCTCCGAGCCCAAGGAAGAAGAAAAAGAAGTCGGCAAGAAGACTTCCATGTCTTTCTTTACCGCTTTACGTTCTTCGGCCCAAAACGTCTTAACCAAAAAAGGCAGGACCGCTTTGACCGCCATCGCCTCTTCTTTTGGCATCATCGGGGTGGCGCTAGTTTTGGCTACCAATAACGGCTTTAGCAACTATATTTCCGATTTGGAAGCCGGAATCGCCTCTTCCGTCCCTATTTCCATTACCCCGGTTACCACCAGGATTTCATTGCCGGAAGAAACCATCGAAACCTTCCCCAAAGACCCCAAGTTAACGGTTTATAACCCCGGTACTTCCTATACCAGTATCGAATATAACGATTTCACTCCCGAATATATTGATTACATCGACCGTATCATGACCGACAAGAATTGCTCAGCCTATGGCAAAGCCATGAACGTCATGTATTACCATAAGAATTTGGATTTCCATTTCCTAACCAAGGATGGCAACACCGATAAAATTAGGACGGTAAGCCAATATGATGACGCCGGGATCATGGGCGGGGCCTTAAACTCGGTCGCCTCCTTACCCGCGACCATCGTCCACGAACTTTTCGCCGATCAGGAAGGCCTAGCCCCGCTTTATGACACCATCGCAGGGCGCTTCCCCACCAAAGCCGATGAGATGGCTATCATCTTGACCCAATCTAACCGCATCGACTTCTCAACGATGCGGAAATTAGGTTTCTATCGTAGCGACACTAACTTCGATACCGAAAAGAACCTCAATAATCTCGATTTCAATTTCTCCGATATCCTTTATGAAGGCGAAGGGGATACCTCTTACCGCGTCTATAAGGCCTACACCAACTCCTCTTTCTATAATTTGCCTAGCGATCCAGCTCAGCTTAATTCAGTACTCCATGATCTAGAAGTTGATTCTTATCCTGAGCTAGACGCCAATATCACTGAGGTCGATGGCAAATATCAAATCGAAGTCACCGGCGAACCTGGCAAATCAACCATCAAAGCGGTGGAAAACCCTTCGATCACCGAAGTTTACAATGACCCTAACCGCAAAGCCGTTGAATGTAAGATAGTCGGCGTTCTCCGTCCCACCGAAACCTCGGTCCTTCAGCTTATGCCCCCATCTTTGGCCTACACCCCGGCTTTAACCAAGGTGATGGTCGACGATTATGCCGAAGGAACCTCCACGCACGCCCTTGGTAAACTCCAGCAAAATAACTGGATCGTGCCCCACGTAACTTTAGACGATGGAAGCGACGATCCTAATAACGATGGCAAAGCCGTTATTCAGACCTTCTTTAATGCCATTACCAATCTGGATTTGGGGACGTTGATGCCAGAAGATCCATCCGAGATGTCCAATACCGATTTGGCCACCTTGTCATCCTTAATGACCAACCAATTATCCAAAGCCTTTAGGTTCTTCTATGCGACTGGTTTTAATAAAGGTAATTCCAGCTTTACCTACACCGGTTCAACCAATTCCTATCTTTCCTCCTGCCGTAACCTCGGCGTTACCTTCCCCAAGACCGACTTAATCAACTTCTTTGAAAACTTCTTCGCCGATTTGAAGGACGGCTATATGACCTTTGGCGATTTATTTAGGCCTGGCGAAAAATCCATGATGACCCCGATCGCCTATGCCAATAGCTACGGCCTCATCTCTTCGATTTTGATTTTCCCCAAGGCCTTAACCACCAAAGACGCCTTAAAACAATATCTCGACGATTGGAACAAAGATCCAGCCCATAACAAGATCACCTATAGCGACATTATGTCGGATTTGACTTCTTCGCTTGGCATTATGGTTAACGTTATTAGTGCCGTCTTAATCGTCTTCGCCTCGATATCTTTGGTCGTATCTTCAGTCATGACCGCGATTATTACTTACGTATCGGTAATTGAGCGAACTAAGGAAATAGGCGTCCTTAGGGCGTGTGGCGGAAGGAAGAAGGACGTAGGTCGCTTATTTGAGGCCGAATGCGTCATCATCGGAGCCATAGCCGGTATCATAGGCATAGCCTTTACGGTGGTGGCGTGTTTCCCAATTAACGCCATATTGAACGCCACTTTCCCTGGCAATGGGTTAGGCGGAATCGCCTCACTCCATCCTTTGGCGGCCGTCCTCTTGGTCGTTTTATCCATTGGTTTATCTTTCTTAAGCGGATATATTCCCGCTAGAATCGCCGCCAAGCGCGACCCGGTTACTTGTTTAAGGAGCGAGTGATGTCTTTTTTGAAAGAAAGCCGAATAATCAAGAAAGTCGCCGAAGCCCCCAAATATGTCGTAGCCCCGACGAAAGGCCTTAATACCGAGCAGGTAGAAGAACGTAAAAAAGACGGTCTAGCCAACAAAAGGCCATCCACTAGGTATAAGTCCTGGGGCCGCATTTTGATGGACGGCTTCTTTAACCTTCCCAATGCCGTTTTGGTCTTGATAATCGTCGCCCTTATCTTAATTAAGGCCGATTGGCTTTCTTATGTCTTCGCTTTGCCTCAAGCCGTCATCATCACCTTTGGTTTTGTAGGTGATATTCGGACTAGGCGGGCCGCTAAAAAGTTAGAAGGGGAAGCCCCGGAAGAAGTTAAAGTCCTCCGTAACGGGGAAAAGAAAAACATTAGCCCCGACGATTTGGTGCTTTCCGATATCGTTATTTTGCATCCTGGCGATAGGGTTCCGGCCGACTGCTTGGTCTTAGAAGGCAATTGCGAAGTCGAGGAATCGATCATCACCGGCAATGCCAAACGTAAAGATAAAGAGCCGGGTTCCACCTTGTTCTGCGGCTCGACATTGACGGTTGGCCAATGCAAATGCGCCTTAGTGGCCATCCATGGAGCCAATTATGGCGACCAAGTTCGGGCCAAAGCCGATTTAACCAACATCACGAAACGGGGCTTTATCAATTATGGAACCACCTCGGTTTTATATTCGGTTGGTTTCTCTATCGCTTTCCTAGCTTTGGCTTTTGTGGGATTTGCTTTTGCCAATAATCCAAGCGGAGAGGCCATCGCCCAAAGGCTAAATCCCAATAATCCGGAGACCAAAGCCTTTATCGTGGGTTGCCTTGGCATGACCGCCTCCATCGTTCCTTTTGGGTTATCGAGTTTGTTCTCTTTGGCCTTTGCCACCTCTTCCTACAAACTCATCAAAGAGAAAGTTTTCATTAAGAATTGCCTCTCTTTGGAATCCTTAGGCAGGGCCGATACTTTGTGTTTTGATAAAACCGGCACCCTTACCGATGGGCATATGGCGGTGGAAGACGTTTCCTGCACCTTTGGCCATCACCGGGCCGAGGTCGGTTATGCCATCGCGAGCATCCTCCATTTCACCCAAGATAAGAACCCGACCGCCGAGGCTTTGAGGGAACATTTTGGCGATTATACCGCCGAATCGGCGACTCAGATTTGCCCCTTTGATTCTAAACGCAGATACTCTTCCATCACCCTCCCAATCGGCACGACTTATGCCATTGGGGCCTATGAAAGTTTGCCTTTAATTAAAGACTCCAAGATTGAAAACCAGATCCAAAACAATTCGGCCCAAGGATTCCGTTCTTTAATCCTGGCCGTAAGCGAAAAACCCGCAAAAGGGGACTCTTTGCCTAAAAACATGGAAATCGCGGCTGTGCTTTGTCTTTCCGATAACCTGCGCGAAGAATCCAAGGATACGGTTGAAGCTTTGCAGCGCGACGGCCGTTCCGTCTACATTATCACAGGCGATGATCCCTTGCTTGCTTCTACCTTAGCCAAGAAAAGCGGAATCGAAGGCTCTGAGGCTTTTGTTTCTTTAGAAGGGATGACCGACGAGGAAATCCTTTCCAGCGTTAGTTCTTACCGTATCTTTGGTAGGGCCACTCCTGAACAAAAGGCCTTAATCGTCAGCCAATTAAAGCGGCAACGTAAGCGCGTCGCCATGATTGGGGATGGGGTCAACGATATGCTGGCCATGCGTTGCGCCGATGTCTCGCTTGCTATGGGCAATGGCTCGGAATCGGCCATCGCCTTAGCCGATATCGTCATGGTCCAAGGCGGGTTTGCTTCCTTGCCTGGCCTATTAAAAGAAGGCGGTCGCTGCGTCGGTGGTTTAGGGAGGATATTCTCTTTGTTAATCGGCAAGGCCTATGTGTCTTTGGTCTTTGCCTTCTTATGTTTAATCTTCTCCTTCTTTGCCAAAAATGGGGACGGCTCTACTTTCGTTTATCCTTTCTCGACCGCCTCCTTCTGGCCAATTGAGGTATTTGCCCTCGGCATCCCACCGATTTTGGTGGCGGTGTTATTACCGAAATATAGGCCGAAACTATATCCAGTCAGGAAGAGCCCGTCCACCTATGTCTGGGGTGCCCTTATCGCATTATTGATATTTGCCCCTATCGGCTTGTCCTTATATTTCCCGGATTTGCTATCGAAGAATCCTAGCGATCCGATGCCGGCGGGATTATCCATCGCCTCGATGGTGGCTTATCCCCTTATCTTCCTTTACCTTTGGAAGGTCCATTCCCCAATCGATAAACTCCACGCCTTATTGTTCGTGGCCTTCACCGTCTTCGGATTCACCGGCTTTGCCTTAGACGTTTATTTCGGACGACTCATATTCTCCGATATCTCAAGTCTAGGTTATTTATATGCCGGCTTAGCCGTCGCATTTATCGTTTTAGCTTATTGGTTATTTAGATTAATTGAGTTAGGCAAACGTCTGTCTATTAAGGAGGAAGTATGAAAATAGCCCCAGAAGTCAAAAAAGCCCTTGAAGAGGGCAGAGCCGTCGTGGCCCTAGAATCGACCATCATTTCCCATGGTATGCCCTATCCTAAAAACGTCGAAACCGCCCGTTTGGTGGAAAAGACGGTTCGGGAAAACGGAGCCATACCCGCGACCATCGGCATCATCGAAGGCGAAGTCGTAATCGGGATGAATGATGAAGAAATCGAAGAATTTGGCAAACGTAAAGGCGTGGCCAAAGTTTCAAAAAGAGACCTCCCCGTGGTCATCGCCAAAAAGATGTGGGGCGCCACCACGGTTTCGGCCACCATGCTATGCGCCGAAAAAGCTGGCATTCCTTTATTCGTAACCGGAGGCATCGGTGGGGTTCATCGCGGTGCCGAGACCACTTTCGATATTTCCCGGGATTTAAAAGAACTTGGGGAATGCGACGTGACCGTGGTTTGCTCTGGAGCCAAAGCCATCTTGGATATTCCCAAGACCTTGGAATATTTAGAGACCGAAGGCGTAACCGTCTTATCCAATAAATCCAAAACCTTCGCTAACTTCTATAGCGTTTCTTCTTCCGACCCCGTGGACTACGCTTTCCAAACTCCAGAAGAAGCCGCGTCCATCATTGCCGCTAAGCGGGCTTTTGGATTAAGGGGCGGCATCTTAATCTCAAACCCCGTTCCGGAAGAATTCGCCTTGCCTCATGAATATATCGATTCCATCGTCGACCAAGCCGTCAAGGAGGCCGAAGAACAAGGCGTTAGGGGCAAAGACTCAACCCCCTTCCTTTTGAAGCGCATCGTGGAATTAAGCGGAGGCAAATCCTTAGATTCGAATATTCATCTCGTCGTAAATAATGCGAAGCTAGGTGCCCAAATCGCCGTAGCCTTGGCTAAGGAGGGGAGATGATTACCCAAGCCAAATTCAAATACGCCCTCAAGGATATGATGAAAACCATGTCCCTTGGGGATATCAACGTGACGGAGCTATGCAAGAAATGCGGCTGTCACCGTCAGACTTTCTATTACCATTATCAGGACATTTACGATTTAGTGGCCGCCATCTTCCTTAACGAGGATTTATCCAAGATGGAAGAAGCCACCGATCTAAAAGGGGTATTACGTGGCTTTTTAACCTATGCCCAGGCTAATCTTCCCTTCCTTATCGCCACCTACAATTCGGCCGCGAGGGACCTAACCGAAGATTTTATCTTTGGTAAGATCAATGCCAAGGTATTCTCACTTTGGTCCAACGATCCCAATATAGGCTTACGTAAGGAGGGCTGCAGAAGGGCTTCTAGAAGATTATCGCATTTAGTCTCCGACGAATTTGGCTATTGCTTTAGGATGGTCGATTTGACCCCGGATAGGTTTGGAAAGAAAATGCGTAGCACCATCAAACTGATTGAAGAGAACCTAGTTCCCGCCATTATCGCCATGAGCAAGAAAGAGGAAAGCAAATGAACGACTTCGATTTCATTAACCCTACCCGTATTATCTTCGGCAAAGACAAAGAAAACGACACGGGGGCCATTTTCGCCCAATATGGACTTAAGAACATTTTGGTGGTCTATGGTTCTAAACGCATCGAAGAAAACGGTCTTTTAGGCAGAATCACCAAAAGCTTAGAAGATAACGGCATTGCCTATACCCTTTTCGGTGGCATTAGACCTAATCCTACCATTGGTAAAGTTAGAGAAGGCCTAGCTATAGCTAGGGCCAAGAATATTGACGCTATTTTAGCCATTGGAGGCGGATCTCCCATCGATAGTGCCAAATCCATGGCCTGCGGTTTTTATTATGATGGTGATCCCTTCGATTTTAATCGAAAGCTAGCCGTGCCGAAGAAAGCTCTACCCGTAGGTGTGGTTTTAACCCACGCTAGCGCCGGCAGTGAATCTAGCGACTCGGCGGTCATCCAAGATGACGAGACGGGTATCAAGGCTGGCTTCAATAACAACTGGAACCGTCCGTTATTTGCCATCGAAAACCCGGAACTTACTTTTGACGTTCCGCCTTTCCAGACCGCCTGCGGTATCACCGATTCCATCATGCATTCCTTAGAACGTTACTTCAATGCCAGCCCCGACTATTGCATAGCCGATGATTTTGCTTTGGATGTGGTTAAACGCCTTATCGAAGCCGGCAAGAAGGTTATGGAGAATCCTCATGATTACGAGGCTAGAGGCGCGGTTATGCTTTTATCTTCGCTTAGCCACGATGGCCTCACTGGCATTGGAAAGCAATATGCCTTCGTGGTCCATCCTTTGGAACACGCAGTGTCCGGTTATGCTCCAAATGTCACCCATGGGGCGGGAATCGGCCTTATTTATCCGGCCTGGGCAAGATATGTTTACAAGCGCGATATCGCCAAATTCGCCCACCTTGCGGAATATGTTTTTAACATTTCCGAGCCAGATGAGGAAAGAAGGGCTATAATAGGCATCGACGCCATGGCGGAGTTCTTCTCTTCCATCGGCATGCCATCCTCTTTGCAAGACGTGGGATTAAGTGAATCGGACATCCCCGCCATTGCTAATCTAGCTACGGGCAACGGAACACGTGTGATTGGTCGTTGCCACCAATCGCTAACGAAAGAGGACGTCGAGAGGATTTTCTCGGCTCTTCTATAAGAGGACGTCGCTATGAAGAAAAACGATTTCGCCACGATTATCGTCTATGCCCTAATGATCGGTGTCGCCATCATGATGGGCCTTTTGGTCATTAAGCCGATATTAGAACAATACGGTGCCACCATTAACTCCAGCATCAATTCGATATTACTTATCGTTTTGAGCTTAGTCGCCGGCATCATCCTTAATGCTTTGCTGGTGGAACTGCTTCACCTTGCCGGAGCCAAAGCCGGGAAATATGAAATCTATAGTTTCGTAATCCTAGGCATTGGCATGAAAAAGACCAAAGAGAAGAAGAAATTCGGTTTTCATTCCTTTGAAGGTTTAACCGGTGAAACGAAAGTCAGGCCATTAGATCCGAAAACCTCGTCGCTAGGATTATTCGTTTTCCTCCCGATTTTAGGTTTGATCGTCGAAGTCATCACTTTGATGATTTTACATAACGTGGCTTCCAAAAACGGAGGTTCCATGGCTTGGTTAAGCGTTATGTGCCTCACCATCTTGGCCGTCACCGCGATGGTTTTCATCTACGATTTATTCCCGGCTAGGTTAGATACCGATAACGACGGCTTCTTACTCATGCTTTTGACTAAGCCCGCTAACAAATATGCCTATAACAACATCCTAGAACGGGAATATTGCGAAAAGTACGAATTACCTACTCCCGCCCCGGTCGTCTATGATGACATCACCGAATTCACAGCCGGATTAAATATCGTCTCCGTCGCCAATTTGATCGTCGAAGGTAAATCCAAAGAGGCCGAGGATATCTTAAATATCCATCTAAATCCCGAAATCCATGTCCCTTCTTCCGTCCATAACGAAGCCATGGCCTATAAGCTAGCTTTGCTACTTGAAAGGAAAGACAAAAACGCCGGCAAGAAGTATTACGATGAACTTACCGATAATGAACGTTCCTATATCGCTTCCATGACCACCATGGCGGCCTTGCGTTGCTATATCTTGATTTCCGCCTTCGTGGAAAATAGCGAGAACGAATGCAACTACGCTATCGATAAGGTCAGCCAAGTTCTAAAGCATACCGACAAAGATATTCTCGAAGCCGAGAAGTCCATCGTCGATAGTGAGGTTAAGGAAGTTAGGACCGTCCATATTTCCTGGGATGTTTATCCCCTTCCTTGGGAAGAGCAAGACGTCTTCGCAGGTATCGAGCAACCCGAAGAAGAGGAAGAAGAGCCAAAAGAAGATAACCCTTCTGAAGATAAGAAAGAGTAACTTAAGCCACCCGTGGATGCTTATTTGCCGCCGATGTTCATCGACTTGATATAGGCATCGGCCAAACAAGTTCCGCCTAAGGTCATCTTGGCTTCTTTGCTAAAGCCCTTAAGGTCTTTAAACATCTTAAGCAAATTGCCGCTTAAGGTGATGAGGTTCAATGGTTCGGCGAGTTTGCCATTACGGATACGGAAGCCTTCGGCTTGGCAAGAGAAGTCACCCGAGCGGGTGTTCATGCCAGTGCCTAGGCCCATGATATCGGTGATATAAACGCCATCTTCGATCGGGGCGATTAGTTCCTCAAAGGATTGTTTGCCGGGTTTAACGTAGATGGAATTATAGGAAGTTCCGATCTTAGAGCCTTCCCAAGCCCCGTTACCGGTGGATTCGACCCCGTCTTTAGCCGCGGTTTCGCGGTTATAGAGATAGGTCTTCAAAACCCCGTTTTTGACGATGGCTTTGTTATAGGTGGCCACGCCTTCATCGTCAAAATAGGTGAAGAAGATATTTTTGACTAAGGGCTTTTCCTCAATGGTGAGCTTTGAAGAAGCGACTTTGGTGTTTAGCTTGCCTTCTAATAAAGAAGAGTGGCGCTGTACTTCGTCGGCGATGGTGGAGGAGAGGAAAGCGCTAATGAAGGCGGAGCAAATATCATAACGGAGGACCGTGGGATATTTTTTCGATTCGATGGTATCGCCACCGAATTTGGCGATGGCCCCCGTGACGACTTTCTTAGCCATTTCCTCAAGGTTTAGCTTGCTATAGTCGGATTCTAAGAAAGCCTCGTAATTGGTTTTGCTCTCTTTGCCATCATTTGCCACCGCATAAGCGGAGAAATAATAATAGTTACGTTTCTGCTTAAGCTTTAACCCATGGGAGTTATAGAACTCGCTGGCGGTGCTTATTTCGGCAAAGCCGGCCTCGACTTCGTTGACCCGCTTATCTTGTTCATAGACCAAGTTTTCTAATTTCTTGAGATCTTCTAGCTTCTTGGATAAAGGGATGGCTTCAAGTTCGGCGTTAAAGACGTTTTTCTTGTGGTATTTATTGCTTCCTTCAAATAAAGGTTGGGCGTCTTCTTTTTCGATTTTCGAAGCGGCCAAAATGATTTTGTTAATGAGATAGGGGAAGGTGTCCTTATCTAATTTTTCGGTTCTGGCCGAGCCAAATTTGCCATTATAAATGCCACAGGCGATGACGGATTGGGAGGAATTGACGGAATAATTTTCGATTTCGTGGTGGAACAAATCGATGGAGGTCGAAGTGGACCTACCGATTTGGATTTGGGATTCGGTTATACCGGCTTCCTTGGCTAATTGGAAGAATTTATCGAAGTTCATTTTAATTCACCTCCTCTGCCACCGACGGTGATCTTGCTTAAGCGGATGGTGGGCTGGCCGACGTTAACCGGAATTGACCCAGAAGCCGAGCCGCAGTTGCCTTGGCCTAAGGCCAAATCGTTACCGACCCGATCGATATTCATCAAAACTTCTTGGCCGGTGCCAATTAAGGTGCAGCCTTTGACCATCTCGCAGATTTTGCCATCACGGATGATATAGGCTTCGCTGGCAGAGAAGTTGAATTGGCCAGTGGTGGGTTCGACCGAACCGCCTCCGAAATTAGCGACATAGATGCCTAGTTTGGTGTCTTTGATGATATCTTCGGGATTGTCCTTGCCCGCGGCGATGTAGGTGTTAGACATACGGGACGTGGGTGCGTATTTGTAAGACTCCCTTCTAGCGGTGCCATTAGGAGCCATATTCAAACGACGCCCATTGAAACGGTCGACCATGAAGCCAACGCAGATGCCATCGCGGATAAGTTCGTTCTTTTTAGTGGGCACGCCTTCGGTATCGATGGAGTTAGAACCCCAAGCGTTTTCGATGGTGCCATCATCCCAAGCCGAGACGATGGGGGAAGCGATTTGCTTGCCGATCGAATTGGAGAAGACGGAAAGTCCTTTAGCGGTAGCGGTGGCTTCTAAAGGATGACCACAGGCTTCGTGGAAAAGCACGCCACCCCAGCCGTTAGCGATAACCACGGTGAATTGACCCGAAGGACATTCTTTGGCTGAAAGTAGGGCAATGGCTTTCTTGCCGACTTCGATAGCCTTTGCCTTGTGGTCAAGGGACTGGAAATATTCCCAGCCATTACTAGCGCCCGGCCCCTCGAAACTAGTTTCAATGGAGTTATTTTCTCCCGCGGCGATGGCCACCATGACCAAACGGCCTCTTTCTTCGACCGTGTCAAAGACTTTGGCGTTTTCGTTTTCGGCGACGTAGATGCGGATATTTTTCTTCCAGAAATTCAGGGCGTCTTGGATTCTGACGATCCTAGGATCGACGGATTTAGTGGCCTCGTAGCATTCCTTAAGATAGGCGATGCGGGTATCGGCGGAAACATCCATCAAATGGGTCTTGATGGGGTTAACGTTCTTAAATTTGCCTTTGGTGATGTTTTTGACTTCGATTTGCCTTTCCCCTTCAAATGAGGCGGATAAATCGGTTGCTAACTTAATTAAAGATTTCTTGGACAAATCGGAGGTATAGCCATAAACGGAACGGAACTTTTGCAAAATGCGGATGCCGGCGCCATAACCTTGGCGGGTTCCCACGGTTTCGATTTTCCCTGAATCCAAGACGATGGATTCAACGTCGGATTGTTCCAGATAGATTTCGGCATAGTCCCCGCCGGTGGCTAAAGCGGCATTGAGGACTTCCTTTGCTAAGGCGTTGCTAATCATGGAGTTTTCCTTTCTTTCAGCGGGATATAGTTTATATCGTTTTGGAAATTGCAAAAGGAAAATGATGAATAAATCCCATTTGGGTTTATCATCAATATATGGCAAAGTTACTTTATCAAGGCCACGCCTCGCTCCGTATCGAGACCGAGGAAGGCAAATTCATTTACGTTGATCCTTTTGCAGGTGAAGGTTATGACAAACGACCCGACATCGTTTTGATTACCCATGAGCATTATGACCATAACGCCATCCACCTTTTGGAGATGGGACCGCGGACCATCGTAATCAGAGCCGAGGACGCCTTACAAAACGGAACTTATTTCGATTTCTCCTATTATGGGATAAACATCCAAGCCGTTCCCGCTTCTAACGCCAATCATAACGTTAATGAATGCGTCGGCTTTATCGTCGACGTCGATGGCAAACGCGTTTATATCGCCGGGGACACTTCCTATGTTCCATACATGGAAAAGATGGCCGATATGAATATCGATTATGCCTTATTGCCAATAGACGGTGTTTATAACATGGGGCCGGAAGAAGCGACCCATTGCGCCGAAATCATCAAACCCAAGCATCTAATTCCTTACCATAGCAAGCCCGGGGCCCTTTTCGATATGCAACAAATCATGAAGGTTACCTACGAAGGGGCGATGTTAGTTAGACCCGGCCAAGCCATCATCTTATAGTTGAAAACAAAAGCACCAAGTAATACAGTTAATACAGATATGATGTTTTCTGGTGCTTCCCCAATCTACGAACAACTCGCCGCCTACTATAAGCGGCTGATTTATAGTGGGGTTTTTGCCCCGGGCGATTCCTTGCCTAGCGTTAGGGAAGTCGCTTTGGCGGAAAGGGTTAATCCCAACACCGTGGTTAGAGCCTATGGCATCTTAATGGAAGAAGGCTTAATCGTTTCTTTGCCGAAGAAAGGCTATTTTGTGTCCGAGGAAATAAAACCCGAAGACGAAGATAAACTTACCTCGGTTTTGTCTTCACTTCTTAAAGAAGGCTATAAGGAAGAAGACATCATCGCTACTTTAAAACGGATAAAGGAGGGTGAAAATGATTGAAGTTAATGGTCTAACCAAAGCTTTTGGTAATTTAAAGGCCGTCGATAACCTTTCCGTGGCTTTTGAACCAGGCGTAACTGGCTTAGTTGGCCATAATGGCGCGGGCAAGTCCACGTTATTACGTTGCATCGCCGGGGTTTTTGAACCTAATGAGGGAGAAGCCAAGGTCAATGGCAACCTATCTAACACCAAACAAGCCAAGAGTGACTTGTTCTTTTTACCCGACGATCCCTTCGCCCCGATGGGTGCCAACATAAGGGAAACCTTCAATTTCTATTCCGGTCTATTTGAGTTTGATAAAGAGAAATTTAATTCCTTAGTTAAAACGTTTGGCCTACCAAACAACAAGGCCGTGCGTACTTTTTCCAAAGGTATGAAGCGTCAACTCTTCGTGGCCTTAGCCCTTTCCGCGAAAGCCGATAACTTGTTATTAGATGAAGCTTTCGATGGCCTTGATCCGATGGTGGTCGACGTCATCAAAGGGGAAATCATCGAATGCGCTTCCCAAAACAAAACCATCGTCGTTTCTTCCCACAACATCTTGGCTTTGGAAAGATTAGCCGACCGCTTCGTCGTATTGAACAAAGGTCAGGTCGCCAAGCAAGGTAGCCAAGAAGATATCGGCGTCGAATTTGTCAAATACCAGGCCGCCTTTAAGTTTAAAGCCAACGAGCAAAATATCGCTGACCTCGGTTATGAAGTGGTGTCGTTCCGTTCCGTTGGTTCGGTCTCCCATTTCGTAATCTATGAAACCCCAGGCGCCTTAGAACATATCAAAGAGAAGTTAGATCCCTTATTTATCGAACAAGTTCCCTTTGAACCTGATGAAGTCCTGACTTTGGAAATGATGGCCGCGAAGAAGAAAGAAGGTGGCGAAAATGCTTAAGCAATATATTCGTTATCAGATTAGGAAGTGGCTACCGTTATTATTGGTTTTCGTTTTATACGCCACGTTCTCGACCTTAATATCCGGTTTAAGCCTCGGCGTAGCCCGTTATTACGGCACCCCGAATGCCTCGACCTATACGGGCGAGCAAATAGTCATCGCCATGTTGTTGCCCTCTTTTTCCTCTCTCTTCATCTTACCCTTCTTCGTCTATTCATATCGGACCTCCAAGAAAGCGGTGGATACCTTCTATCAAGCCGCCTATGCGGATAAGACGATAAGAAGGACCAGGATATTGATCGGATTAGGCATCGTGCTAGCCACCATCACGGTTTCGTTTTGGCTAGGCACGGCTTTATATGGGCTTAGATATGCGGCCACCCCGGCTGAACAGGCCATAACTTCCACCGGATCATCCGCGTCGACGACGTATATTCTTCGGAACTACGTTAATTTCGCCTACATGCCTTTGGCCTATCTAGTTGGAGTCTTGCTTTTCTCTGGCCAATATTTCATCAATTGCTATTTAGTGAGTTTGGGCAATCACCTAATCGATCAGATTTGTACCGTTCTTTTTGGGAACTTTATCCTAGCTGGCATTGTGGTAATGCCGACTTTATATGCCTTGTCTTTGACTTGGACACAGCTTAATTCCGATTTCTTCCGCCCCTTCTTCTATTACGGCTTAGGGCCGGTTACGCCCATCCTGTTCTTAGCCATCTTAGTTAATCCTTTGGTTGTCGGAGAAGGGCCTAATGGCCTATTGGATGGTTCGGTTCCCCATCTTGCCATCGCCATTTCCTTATATGTAGTTTTCGCCGCCGTCCTTGGTGTGCTAGTGATGAAGGAGAAAGATCCTAGTGGCGAATATGCCGGCAAGGCCGGGCCTAGAAATAAAGCCATTGCTTTCATTCCTCACGTGGCTGGCTTATTGACGGGTATTGCTTTCTCCTGCACGGGCTTATTAGGAATTGGAAGGGTTTTGGTTATCCCTATCTTCCTATTCGCCATTTTTGGTGTCTTCTATTACATCGCCCTTTCCTTATGGAGAAGGAATTTCAAACTCAATAAGTTAGATTGGATTTGCTTCGCCTCGGTGGTGGGGTTCTGTTTGGTATTAACCGTCATTGAAATGGTTATGTCCATGCTACGTTCGCCATTAAATTATTAACTTGACAATATAGCGAGCGGGTTTACCTTTTTATCGCCAAGGAGAAAACGATGAAGGAAGTCATTAAACCCAAAATCATCAATCACTCCGGCTTTTATTATTACTTTAGCTACTACTATAGGTGATTTTCCTGTCGTGGTAGTCACGGACGGGAATTGACGTCCGTGGGAGTAAGCGCTTGTGTCCGCCTTCGGATGTCCTCCAGTCCGAAGGCTTTTATTTCTTGAAGGAGGCAACGTTAATGAAATCAAGAATGGTCTTACTCTCCGCTTTGGCGGCATCCGCCCTCTCCCTTGCTGGATGTGGGGGAAGCGGCAAAACCAAAATCGGCATTTTGCAATTTGGGTCATTTGAAGCCCTGGAAAAAGCCAAGCAGGGTTTTGTCGATGCCATCAATGCTTCGTCAATCAAAGACAAGGTGGAAATCCAAGTTAAGAACGCGGCCGCCAATGGAGCCGATAATGTTTCCATGGCTGCGACTTTGGCTGGGGATAATGATTTGCTTTACGGTATCGCCACCCCAAGCGCATCTGCGTTAAAAAACGCCGTCGATAGTCTAGGAACCAAAGCCCCCGTCTTATTCTCGGCCGTCACCAATGCCGTTGGGGCTAACCTGCTTAAAAACGAAAAAGCCCCGGAAGGCAATTGCACCGGCGTCCTCGATATTGGTCCCATTGCCAGGGAATTAGAGGTCTTAACCCAATTCCCGGGCGTCGATAATATCGTTTCCCTCTATACCTCCACCGAGGTTAATTCCATCTACCAAGTCGAAATCGCCGAAACTTGGATGAGGGAGCATAACGTTTCCTTTTCCCGTAAAGCCATAACTAATGCCTCCGAGATTAATTCAGCCTTATCTTCCATATCTAACGACGTCGATGCCATCTTCCTACCCACCGATGACACCATCGCCAATTCGATTGCCATGGTTAAGGCCGCTAACGAAGCCAGGTCAGAACGTTTGTTCATCGTTGGCTCGGACACCGGCATGATCGAGGGCTGCACCTTTGCTCTAGGCGTTGATTACTACGAATGCGGAGTCCAAGCCGGTAAGATGGCCATCTCTATTCTTAGTGAAGGCAAAGCCATCAAGGATATTCCCGTCCAAACCTGCGACAAAAATAGCATCTTCATCAATAAGACTTGGGCCGAATCCCTAGGCCAAGCCATACCTGAGGAAGTCTTATCCATCGAGGGAGCTATCATCAAATGATAGTCCTCGACGCTTTATCGACCTTCCGTTCCTTTGCCATCAATCCTTGGGTCAACGGCTTGATCTTAGGGATCATGGTTTTGGGCGTCTTCATTTCCTTCCGGGTTTTGAACATCGCCGACTTATCGGTAGAAGGGGTTTTGCCGATGATAACCATGCTTACCGCCGTCCTTATTGGGGCGGATATAAACCCTTGGTTAGTAATTTTGATTTCAATTGCAATAGGCGCGATTTGCGGGGTTTTGAACGCATTATTAACGATTTATTTAAAGACCCCACCTTTGTTATCGGGGATTATCGTGATGGCTTTGACCTTCGGGGTAGCCATCATGATTAACTCCTTAAAATCAGGGCAAGCTTCCTTTAATCCTAACGATCATTTGACCGCGTTTAATTGGCTTAGAAGCCTATTAGCCGGCAATAGCCTTAACCGCGATTGGCTCTTCTTTGCCTCCTATCTTTCTTACATCATCGTCTCCGCCTTTATCTTGGGGTTAGTCTGGGCGGGGGCCTATTTCTTCTTTGGCACTGAGCTAGGTATGTCTATCCGCGCGGCTGGCAAAAATCCAGCCATGGCCAGGGCCAACGGCATCTCGGTTAATAAAGCTTCCATCATTGCCTTAGCTATTTCAGGTGGTTTGATTGGTCTAGCCTCATCTTTATATGGTCAGCATAATGGCATGGGCCTACCAACCGATGGCCAAGGGATGATCGTTATCGCTTTATCGAGTTTGTTCCTAGGCGAAATGATATTAGGAACCAAATCATTCAAACGGAATTTATGGGCAACCGTGGTTGGCTCGTTGGTCTATTGGTATATCATCCAGGCCTTGATGTTAATTGATAGCCAAGGCTACATGCTTTCGATCTATAAGGCCCTATTACTAGTTGTCATCTTGGCGGCCCAGCTTGGTATTGCCACCTTTAAAAGGAAACATCCTAAGAAGCCTAGTGGCGATAAAGGCAAAGAAGTTAAACAAGATAAGCCCGTTAAAGAAGAGATGGTTCAGTCCATCATGAGACATTGTTTGGGGGAGAGAACCGTATGCTAGAAATCAAAGATATCCATAAGACTTTCCACCTCGACACCAATCCCGAGAACGACAAACACGCGCTTAAGGGAGTGAGCTTAACTATTAACGATGGTGATTTCATTTCGGTCATCGGTTCTAATGGCTCGGGCAAAACCACTTTATTAAATATGGTCGCCGGGGTCTTTGAACCCGATGAAGGCCAAATCATATTAAACGGCAAAGACATCTCCAAACTTCCCGTCCATAAACGGGCGAAGTTCCTAGGTCGAGTCTTCCAAGACCCGATGATGGGGACGATCGCCGACATCTCTTTGTTTGAGAACCTTTCCATTGCTTCTAGGCGGGGACAGAAACAATCCCCCATCCGTTGGGCTTTGACTAAGGAAAAGGAAAAAGAATTCGCCGCTTTGTTAGAACCATTAGGCTTGGGTTTAGAAAAAAGACTTAACGCCCCGATGGGAACTTTCTCGGGCGGACAAAGGCAGGCCGTGACTTTACTTATGGCTTCAATGGCCAAGCCTGAGGTTTTGTTATTAGACGAACATACGGCCGCCCTTGACCCGGCCACGGCTAAGAAGACGATGGAATTAACCGAGAAGATCGTCACCTCTTCCAAGATTCCGACTTTGATGATCACCCACAACATGAAAGACGCGATTAGATATGGAAATCGCTTGATCATGATGGATGGTGGAAAGATCGTCTTTGAGGCTAGTGGCGAAGAAAAAGCCAAGCTCACCGTTAAGGATCTATTAGATAAATTTAGTTCAGGTGAAGTGCCGGATTCGGCCGTCCTTAGTTAGCGGGCGCAACCTCTTTAACGTTTCCACCGGTTTTGATAATGGCAAGGAAGACTAGGCCAAGGATTTCAATTCCGGCTAAAATACCGAAGAAAGTTTCAAAGCCAGCCGAAAGATAGATATAGGAACTACTTAGGTT
>CAMOQM010000006.1 GCA_946622925.1 uncultured Caryophanales bacterium
TTTCCGGTTGGATAGGTAATGGTGGCCCCTTCCGGTAATTCTTGGTTCAATGTGACCATATGGGGATTGCCGTCATAAACGCATTCATATCCAACGAGTTTATAAGAATCCGGGAATTGGTTCAGGATAACGTTGACCGGCATGGTGGTGGTGAACTTTTCGCGGTAATTGATTTCGATGGACTGCTCACCCATTTTGAAGAACTTAAGACGCTCGACGTCAGATATCATGTCGTCGGTCAAATCGATGGTCCTAGTAGTACCATTACGGAGTTGGACATCGACCTTGATTCCACTATAAGAGAAATTGCCATAGTAGACGGAAATGGTTTCGGTATCAGCCATCTTGATACCAACGACTTCATTGCCGGAAGTACAACCCGCCAAAAAGGAGAACGAACTCATCGCTAGAAGGGCAACTTGGATTAGCTTTGTCCTTTGTTTCATGGGTCTCCTCAAGTCTACATTTTGCCCTATGGGTTAGAACCCCATAGTATTAGGCAGCGTAAGTTTAAACAATAGTTTGCAACAAATGTGCAACATTGGAAGAAAAATCTAGGTTTACCTAGAGAAAGGGAAACTCGTTTTTATCAAAGATTTTCTTTTGAAACGAATCCCAAAATGGCAAAGAAATGCCAAAATCTATTTTATTAATAAAATAAAAAAGGGAAATTCCCTAAAATCTCCCTTCAGCAAAACCCTTAAATATTTCAAGGCATTTACAAATGTAATTTCCTTAATGGCCAAATCTATGAACCCTAGTCATCTACGAACATCGCCCAGGAATACTGGAACATGTATTGGCCACGGAAGGAACGGATGGCATCCGGGTTGTTATTCTTGAATTCATAGGCATCGCAATCGATCTTGCTGATATCGATATAGCACTCGTTATGACGCTTCACGAAGACGTCTTCGCACCCTACTTTTTTAAGGGTTTGCTGGATATCGCTAATGAGATTACGGAGGTAAGAAGGATGATCTTCTTCCCACAAAACGGCATTAAGTTCATTAACGCTGATGGCCGAACCCTCCCTATCTATCAGATAGGCGATTAATTCTTTGGATTTACTCCGTTTGAACTTTAAAGGGGCACCATCGCAGAATATCTCAAAATTGCCAAAGCACTTGACTTGGATACGCTTGCTAGAAGCGATTTGGATAGGCCTGGATAGTTCTTCTATCTCATCTCTTAATTTCTTTTCGGTTACCGGTTTGGAAACATAACCCGAAGCATGGGCTTTAAAGGCTTCTAAGGCATAATTATCGTAGGCTGTGACAAAGATTATCTTAGTCTGCGGGGCGATGGTTTTAAGTTTACGGGCGAGCTGGATTCCATTGATTTCAGGCATCTCAATATCAAGCAATGCCAAATCAAATTTGGTCTTCTGGGCCTCTTCTAAAGCCGCTACGGGGTTATCAAAAGCAAAGAGGTCGTTCCCGGGGAGAACTTTTTCCACGGTATTTTTGAGCCTTAGCAATTGAAGCTGCTCATCATCGGTTAACAATATGTTCATGCCGCACCTCCTTCTTTTTTAAACCTCACGGTCGCCTTCGTCCCTTTGCCAGGGGCGCTTTCGATCATAAGTTTACCATCGGTCATCCTCGAGACACGATAGCTAATATTGGCTAAGCCAAAATGCTTATTGGATGTAAAGTCGACTTCTTTCATATCAAAACCAACTCCATCATCGATGATTTCGACTACGAAGGCATCGGTCTCTTCGTGGCTTTTTAAGGTGATGGTACCGCCTTTGATTCTCTGCAAGATACCATGCTTAACCGCATTCTCAACCAAAGGTTGGACGATAAGCGGCGGTACCATGAAATCGGTAACCTTAAGGTCATAGATAACCTTGATTCGATCGGGGAAACGAAGTTCTTCCAAAGCTAGGAAGGTTTGGATATGCTGCAATTCGTCCTCGAAAGGAATCAAACGGTTTTCGGTTAAGGAAGAAAGGTTGGAACGCAGATACTCGGTGAAGTCATCTAGGCCTCTCTGGGCCTTTTCCGGATCAATGGTAATAAGAGTGGAAATCGAAGAAAGGGAGTTGTAGATGAAATGGGGTTGGATTTGGGAAAGCATGACCTTGATTTGGGCGTCCTTCAACTTCTCTTCTTCCTTAGCTAGTTCCAAATTCCTCTCCACCCCGAGGAAGAAGAACAGGATTTCGATTGAAACGATGATGGAAAGATAGGCGATGGCATAGCCTTTGAAAATGTTTTGGAGAACAATGGCCACTAAGGGTAACAAACAATACAAAGCGAATGCCAGTTTTTCTCGGATATTAAGCTTCTTATTAAATACAGCCACCACAAAGATAACGGCAAAGAGGATAAACTGGTAAATTTGAGAAACGATCATCGCGTTTTGCCTGGTATATCCCCCGCCAATAGAAGTAAAGAACATCCGGGTAAAAACGTTGACGATATCTAGGATTATGAAAACCGAGAATAGCGAAATATTGATGACATGCAATGGTTTAACCCATTTATTTGGCACATTTACATAAACCATCATGTAGAGGAAAAGCAAGAATACCTCAAGGTTATTGCAGATATAAAACCCAGTATAGAAACCAATGATATAGGCATCGCTTACCGTGCCTAAGGCTTGCTTAATTAAAGTGAAGGCGAAATACAAAGCGAAATGGAAAGCGGTAAAGGAAAAGAACCCCAAAAGATAGTTCTCGTCTTTTCTCCGATTTTTCTTGGTGGCGACATAAACGATATGGACCAGCAAAATGACAAATCCAATCAAACAGACCGTGGCGTTGAATACGACGTTGCTATCCATACGGATAATTATCCGAGTTTTGACTTTGTTTTGGTATAAAAAACATCGCTAATAATCGTTAATTATCGATAGAGGACCTATCTTAGGCCTTAATCATGAATTTAGCCTTAAAGGCATTGATACTATCTAAACCGATATTAAGCTCGTTCAGGATATAGTTCTGTAGCGATCCGGCCTTCTCGATCATGGCCGAAAAGGCGGAAAGCAAATAAGCCCGGTCAGCCAGCATGGCTTTATATACCCCAATGGCCAATTTCCTTTTAAAGAGCAAGAACATGATGAGGTTACGATATAGCCTACCTTTCTTCCGGTTAGGCTTATCGCTAAGTTCGTAGTCTTTTAGGATATCTTCCTCTTTATAGCCTAAGGCCACTAGGAACAAAGCGGTGAGGATGCCGCATCTATCCTTGCCGGCACTACAATGCCAAAGTCTAGGGCCGTCTTCTAAAGAGAATAGCTTCCTTAAGGCCTCGCCAAGATGGTTCATGCTCGTGGGCTTGGTGACGATTTGTTTATAGAGCCACGGCATATCGGGCGGAGCCTTATATCCCTTGAGCCCTTTTTCGTGGGTAATGCCTAGTAATTCGGCGTCAACGATGGGAAAATGCGAATACACGCTCCCCTTGATTAACGCATCGGGCTTCTTGAATATTTCTCCATCGGTCCGCAAATCGATGACTTCGGAGATTGAATAATTAGCAAGGGCCTTTTGTTCCTTCTTGGAGAGCTTATTTAAGGCACTAGAACGCAAAAACAAACCCGGCTTTAGGCGTAGTCCATCTTCGCTCACCAAATAGCTTAGATCCCGGAAATTCCTTTTCTTCAGAGGGTTTGCCATGAGGGGATTATAGCAACATCTTCCACGCTAACAAAAACAATTAATTGCTCGCTCAAGTTCTTTTCCAAAATGGCCTATTTGACTTCCTGGTCGGCGTATTGGAGTTCGTATAGCTTATAGTAGTGACCCTTCTTACGAAGTAATTCCTGGTGATTGCCTTGTTCTAAGACCTCGCCGTTTTGTAAGACGATGATATTATCCGCGTGTTGGATAGTGCTTAACCTATGGGCTACGACCAACATAGTGCCAATGTTTTTAATCCTCTCTAAAGAGTCTTGGATCAAGAGCTCGGTTTCGGTATCGATGTTCGCAGTAGCTTCGTCCAGAATGAGGATTTGGGGCTTATGGAGGATGGTTCTGGCAAAGGAGAGCAATTGACGTTGCCCAGAAGAGAAATTCTCGCCTCTTTCTAAGACTTCTTCCTCTAAACCATTAGGCAATTTGGAAATGAAGGTAGAGGCATTGACATAATCGGTCGCGGCCTTGATTTCCTCGTCGGTAAAGGAATCGTCATGCAAGGTCAAATTGCTTCTAATCGAGCCAGAGAAGAGGAAGACGTCTTGAAGCATTTGGCCAATGGCTTTCCTTAATGAATCAATCTTAATTTCAGTAATATCGATGCCATCGATTAAAATCTGACCGCGTTGGATTTCATAGTTACGGACGATTAAAGATAAGATAGTGGTTTTGCCTGCGCCCGTCGCCCCAACAAAGGCCACGGTCTGTTTGGGTTCAACCACGAAAGAGACATCCTTAAGAATCCAGTTCTCCTCTTCATAGGCAAACCAAACGTTTCTAAATTCGATTTTGCCTTCGAAATGGTCGATTTCCCGGGCTTCGGGCTTATCGACGACTTCAGGCGGAACGTCTAACAAGCAATATAAACGTTCGGCCGCGGTTAAAGCCCTTTGGATTTGGTTTAACTGGTCGGCGATATTCTGAATTGGGTTAAAGAACCTAGATAAATAGAGGTAGAAAGCCACGATTTCGGCCGCGAGAAGCTGAAGTTGGAGACCAACCCCAAAGGTAACGGCAACCGAACCATAATAAAGGAAGTTAATGAAGGGACGATAGAAGGCAAAAGCGATAACGACTGAGTAAGTGGCCTTACGGATATTGTTATTCTTAACGTCGAACTCCTCTTCTTTACGTTTTTCCTGGTTGAAGATTTGGGTGATTTTCATACCGGAGAGGTTTTCGGAAAGGAAAGTATTCAAATCGGAAATATAGCGACGTTCATTACGGAAAATCTTGCCGACAATCTTGCCGAAGAAGAAAGAAGTTATACCTGCAACAAGAGCGAAAAGAAGAAGCCACAACGATAGCTGGATCGAGATAACCATCATGATAATCAAAACCCCGATAACGGTTAAAAGGTTAGAAATGAGGTTGACCAATACCGAGGTGAATAAATCAGATACGGAGGCCGTGTAGTTGGCAACCCTGGTAACCAAAGACCCGGTGGCCATCTCATTGAACTGGTTTTGGGACATCGATTCGATGTGATTGAAGACTTCCATCCTTAAACCATAGACGATACGTTGACCGGCTTTTTGGAGGATCATAGATTGGATATAACGGATACCTTCGTTAGCGACCGCCAAGACGACATATCCAATAACCACACCCATAAGAATGGCAAAGGTCTTTTCACCTACGGTCTCGTCCTTTAATAACCCAACGAACCTCGAAGTGAAATAAGGCAGGACGATATTGATGACGACGTTAATGAGAATCAATAGGAACGAAAGGAAAATGGCGAGCTTTTCTTTGGCCACGTAGGGTTTGGAATGACGAAGAATCTGCCATAAGGACATCTTATGGTCGCCCATTAGGGCTTCGTTTTTCTCATCCACGTTTGCTACCTCCTTCCATTTCTTTCTCTAATTCCTGTAAGAAAACCATCCTCTGATATAAAGGGGAGGTCTTCATTAGCTCGTTATGGCTGCCATAGGCGGATAACTTACCGTCATCTAAAACGATGATCTTATCCATATGCATGACCGAAGATACGCGCGAGGCGATAAGCAAAGTGGTCTTATCTTTCCTCGTATTGGCGATATTGGCCAAAATGGTCTCTTCGGTTTTGACGTCGACCGCCGAAACGCAGTCATCAAGGATCATGATGGGAGCGTCCTTGTATTCGGCCCTAGCGATTGAAATACGTTGTTTTTGGCCGCCTGATAAGGTCACGCCTCTTTCCCCGGATACGGTCTGATAACCCTTGGGGAAGGCTTCAATATTAGAAGCAACGTCAGCAAAGCCAGCTGCCTCCACAACCCTTTCGTGATTGATTTTAGAAGCGGCAAAGGCAATATTCTCCTCAACTTCGGCCGAGAATAGGAAATTATCCTGAGGCGCATAAGAAATATGGTTACGTAAACTCTGGATATCAGCGTCCATGATGTCATGGCCATCGATGAAGACCTGACCCTTTTCGACGTTATATAGACGAAGCAAAGTATTAACAAGGCAAGTCTTACCGGCCCCGACCTTTCCGACTATGCCGATATGCTCACCTGCTTTAATTTTTAATGTGATGTCCTTTAACGCATAGTCGTTGGTGCCCGGGAACCTAAAAGAGAAGCCTTTGAACTCAATCTCACCGGCCCCACCATCGAGGCTAACGGCGTTAGGTGGAGAGAAGACATCCACCTTGGTATCCAAGAAGGCGGAAATCCTTCTTAATGAACCTTTGGCCCTACTTCTCATGGAGACGATTTGGCCTAAGGCAATCATCGGCCAAACGATCAAATCCACATAGCCGACGAACTCCATAAGCTCACCGACGGTCATGGAAATGGTCTGCCCGAAAATGACGACTGGATTGCCCACGATCGTGGAATAAACCATCCATCCGCCAAAGCCCAATAAGAAGCCCATTTGGATGATTAAAATCAATTCGATAATCACGTCAAAAAATACGGATAACCTTGCAAAACTGACATTAACTTCTTGGTTTTTCTTAGCAACCTTGGCGAAAGCATGGATTTCTTTGTTTTGCTTTACGAAGGCTTTAATGACCCGGATTCCGGTGAAGTTTTCTTGGGCGAAATCATAAAGTTTGTCATATTCTTTTTGCCTTCCTTCCCAAAGCTTGGACATGAAGCGATCGACGAGCATTCCCCAAATGATGATTAAGATGATGGGGATGGCGGTAAGCAAGGTCATCCAAGGGTTAAGCCTGATCATGGAGATGAAGACCGAGGCGCTAAGGAAGACGGCGTCAACGAGCATGACGGTGCCCCAACCAAAGAAGTCGCTGATTTCTTCAATGTCGGAAGTAAACCAGTTCATGATGTTGCCGACTTTATTTTCGTGGTAATAGGCAGGCGGTAACTTCTCGGCGTGGAGGAACATCTCTTTACGGAGCCCGGCCGCGATACCGGTGGAGGCCCGGAAGATAGATAATCTCCAAACGGCCCTGCCGACGAACATGATGCCGGCGACTAAGATGATTCCGCCGATGATGCTACCTAGCTTCTCGCTATCGACGATGAGTTCGTTATTGGAGTCAATGATTTGGCCTAAAAAACGGGGAATGAAAGTTTGGGCCACGTCGACGACGATGAGGGCCACGACCCCGATTAGGAAGAAGAGGAAGAACTTCTTGTAATATTTGTTGACGTACTTTCCGAATAACATAACCGCAACGGCTTAAACATTAATGGCCGAAATGTTTCCTTTCAACATTTTTTTAATAAAAATGGACATTATTTTTAAAAAGGGGCGTTACTTATGTAAAAGTAACACTAGAAAAGCGTTTAGAGTTTCTATTTTGGCCTATTTACCACTCGATTTGCTCGACGGGCGTAGGGGCGGAATTGTATTGGTCTAGGACTATTTTTCCGTTTTTAACGCGGATTAAATGGTCGGCCATGTCGGCAAGAGCCGAATTATGGGTAACTATAATGACGGTTTTGCCTTCTTGGTGGGCTTGCTTTTGAAGTAGCTCGAGGATTTCCTTCCCGGTTGCATAATCCAGAGCCCCCGTTGGCTCGTCGCAAAGGATCAAATCCGTATTCTTGGCGATGGCCCTTGCAATCGATACACGTTGTTGCTGCCCACCCGAAAGTTGGGATGGGAATTTCTTTAGGCAATCCCCTAACCCCACTTCCTTAAGCACGGCCTCAGGATTAAGGGCATTGTTGCTGGTTTCAACGGCGAGCTCTACGTTCTCCAAAGCAGTAAGGTTAGGCATAAGGTTATAAAACTGGAAAACAAAGCCGATTTGATGGCGTCTATATTCGGTTAATTTAAATTTATCGTACTTGGCAATGTCTTCCCCTTTTACGATGAGCTGGCCTGAGGTTAGTTTGTCCATGCCACCGAGAAGATTCAGCAAAGTTGATTTACCCGCTCCAGACTGGCCTAAGATGATAACTAGTTCGCCTTTATTTATAACAAAATCCATATGGTCAATCGCATTAAGAGACAAGTCTCCCTTGCCGAAAGTCTTAACGATGTCTTTGCCTTCAAGTAACGTTTCCATATGAACTAGCCCCATTAGTGTAAACTAAAATTTGACTAGAGGCCTCCAAAATATGACCTTTTTGCTTTTATTGTAGATAAAGCGTGCTTTTTCTCGCGGGCATGATAGGATATTTGCAAGATGATAAACTTAAGTACACACGAAAGTGCACAAAAGTTCTACGATTTGTTTTTCCGCCCCGATAAGCCCTGGGATATTCGGGAATATTTGGATAACTCTTTTTGCGACTCGATCGTTGAGGTCGACTTCAACAAGAATAGCTTCAAGGTAATCTTCAACGTCGAAAACAAGTACTACCCCTCCATCAAGGCCGGAACCTTCCAAGAATTATTCGATTACGTCCGCGATTTCGTCGTCCATCACGAAGATAGAAAAATATACGCTGACCTCACCGATCCCAAAACCGCCTTGGAAAGGCTTAATGCCTCGGATATGCCCCATTTCCGGTTTGCCCATTTTAGGTTCAAACTCCAAGATGGCCGCTACCGTTATGTCGAGCAGGCCATCCTAACCGGGGAAGAAAATGGCTTTGCCCCAGGCGTAGCCCGCCTTTATATCTTTGATATCCAAAATAACGTCTCCCGTTACCAAGGCCTAACCAGGGTCGAATCCGACCTAACCGAGGAAGGCCGCGACGATACGACTGGCCTATATTTAAATAAGCCCTTCTTTATCAAAGCCCAAAAGATGATCGATAATGGCTTCGATAACCTTTGTATCTTCACCCTCGATATCGAATCCTTCCGTCTTTTCGACGAATGGTATGGCTGGGAGCAAGGCGATAAGCTTTTATCCCAAATCGGGGCCATCTTCCACGAATACGTATCCTTCCATGGTGGGGTCGCCGGATATTTCGGTTCGGATGACTTCGGATATTTCGGCGCCTATAGTTACCAATCCATCCAAAAACTCTATGACCGCATCAAAGAACTGACCGCTTCTTACGGCCATGACGTTGGGTTTATGCCGTGCGTTGGCATTTATTTGATTCAGGATGGGGATAATCTTCAGGCCGCCTTCGAACGGGCCGGCAGTGCCGCTGCTTGGGCCAAAAAGGATTTCAAAAAGAAAATCCACGTCTATAACCCTAAGCTACAAATCGAGGCCGAAAGAGAATTCCAAGTTCTCCTTGATTTCATGAAGGCTATGGAAAATGGTGAGATTACCTTCTTCTTGCAACCCCAACTTCGCATTTCCACCGGCCATTTGGTCGGGGCCGAAGCCTTGGCTAGATGGGTCAAGCAAGATGGAACCATCGTTCCACCCGACGTCTTCGTGCCGGCTTTGGAAAATCACGGATTTATCACCACCTTAGATAAATATATCTGGGATAAAGTCTGCGCCTCTTTAAGGGGTTGGCTAGATCGGGGCAAGAAAGCGGTGCCCGTATCCATCAACGTTTCCCGTATCGATATCCTCCAAATGGATGTCTGTGCCTATATCCTTAAACTTTGCGATAAATATTATCTCCCCCATAACCTAATCAAAATCGAGATAACCGAATCCGCCTACGCCGCCAGCACCAAAGAAGCTTCCGGATTGGTCGAAGATCTCCACAAAGAGGGCTTCACGGTCCTCATGGATGACTTTGGTTCGGGTTATTCTTCGCTTAACACCTTCTCTAATCTCCCGGTGGATGTCCTAAAGCTTGACGCTTTGTTCCTCCGTTCGATGGAAAAAGATGCCATCCGCGGCATGCGCGTCATGGAATCGGTGGTCAACATGGCTAAGGTTTTGTCCTTGCCGATCGTCGTAGAAGGGGTCGAAACCAAAGACCAAGTCGATTACTTAGTATCCATCGGCATCCGTTACGTCCAAGGCTTCTACTATTATAAGCCTCTCCCCATTTCCGAATTCGAAGCCCTCATGGCCGATGGTTCATTGGTCGATGACCGTGGTTTCATCGTCAAAACAAATGATGAATTCCGTCTCCGCGAATTCCTCGATTCCAACGTCTATAGCGACGCCATGCTTAATAACATCCTTGGCCCGGTCGCCTTATATGTTTGGAACGGAGAAAGGGTTGATATCGTTAGATATAACGAGCAGTTCTACGAATCCGTATCCGACTCCAAATTCCATGTCCGCCTCGAACACATCGAACGTTTCGTGCCCGAAGAAGATAAGCCGGTTCTATATAAATTGCTAAAAGAAGCTAAAGATAATCCGCTTACCGGCAATAACGGCTACGTCCGTTTCCGAAAGGCCAACGGCATCATGACAACCTTCCATATGCACTTCTACTATCTATTCGACGAAGAAGCCGGAAGCCGTTTCTATGCCTCGGTTAGAAACGTCACCGAAATGGCCGACCTCCGCGAGCAAATGGATATCATCGCCGAATCCGTTTCCGACTCTATCGTCTTCATGAAACGCAAATCCAGCGATAACACCTGGCAATATAAGGTCGTCGCCCATGGTCTAAATGACATTATGGAAATGGATCAAGCCAAACTCCAAGCCGAACTCGATGATCATTCCTTCTTCAAGCGGCTTAAACCCGAATTCTTCAAATCAATCGCGGTCTTTGCCATGCAGGCCTATAAAGCGAAAACCGATTTCGCCGGTGAGATGGAACTAAGACTCGACAGCGGCAAATACATTACCCTCGAATACCAAGCCGACTCGGCCGCTAATAAAGCCAATAACGTCGACTTCGTTATTACATTAAGACGCATAAAGAAAAAGAAATAAGGGCCCCGTGGTCCTTTTTTCTTAGCTAGTTATTTACCGAAGGCTTGGCCTAAGGAACAATTCTTGCCACTCTCTTTGGCTTTATATAGAAGCTTATCCGTGGCGCTTAACATTAAACGGATATCGTCGACGGTTTCTGGTTTGCCATAGACATAGCCCGCCGAGAAATTAAGCTTAGTCGCGATTTGACCGTCTTGGGAGATGGAGAATAGCTGCTTCATTTCTTTGAGACGGTTTTCGATATCTTCGACCGAGGTATATTCAAACATCGCCACAAATTCGTCTCCGCCATAGCGATAAACGTTTTCGAACCCAAAAGCTTTCTTCATGCAATCGGAAAGGAACAGTAGGGCCTTATCTCCAACTTCATGTCCAAAGTCATCGTTAATCGATTTGAAATCATCGAGATCAACTAAAATCGCGGCTAAATCTTTGCCAACGAAATTCTGTTTGTTTTCTTTATAGGCGAAGCGGTTCAACGCCCCGGTTAAGGCATCGTGTTTGCTTAAACGTTCGAGTTCATTGACGTCTTTAGCCAATTCCTCGTTCTTTTCCTTAAGTTCTTTAGCGATTCTTTCACGTCTGAGTTCTAGGTCGCCGATAAAAGCCACGCAGATAATGACGCCAATGATAATGACGATTAATTTATAAAGGTTAGTTTGATTGAAAACGAAGAATGAATGGTCGGTCGAGAAGAAGAACATCGAATAGAGGATCATCTCTAACCCGGAGAATATCCCGGAAACAAGTCCGAAAAGAGACGTTACGATGACTAGTCCCGCAATCAAAATCATGTTTGGATTGGGGATATTGGCGAAATACACCAGCAATGTCAGCAAAATCATTAAAGTCAAAGAAATGGAAACCGCGACCACTTGATATAGCACCGGATTGCTTATTCTTTTCCTTAAGACGTCAAACATATTTAAAAAATAGTCCTCACTTGCTTTTTTAGCAAGATTTGGTTGCATATGAAGCAGGATAATTAGCCCTATTTATCTAAAGAAAACCTTTCTTTATATATTTCTTCCGACTCAGCAACAAAAGACGAATAACCTTTTAGATTGCCTTGGTATAAATGATAGGTTTTTGGGTAACCGGAAAGGTGGAATGGACCTCGTGGTCCGACAAAACAAGGAAACTCAATCTTTTCTTGGAGAAGATAAAGGCTGCCCAAAGCGGCTTTTTCTGGAGAATGGAAGAATAGCCTTAGTAACCGATTGGCTAGTAAAACCAATTTCCTATCGGCGAAAGCTTTATAAATCAAAGGGGTATAGCAAATTCCAGGATGGACTAGCAATGGCAAGATAAAAGAACCCTTGCAATCTTCGATAAGAAATTTAAAGAACATATTAATGGCTAACTTCGAGGCGGAATAAGCCTTGGCTTTTTTATAGGGTAACTTGCCAAAGAAATAAGCATCATCCCATTTGGCAAATCTCGCCACGATAGAACTAGTCAAAACGAAACGGACTTGATGCCCCAAAGATAATAAATAAGGTTTAAGCCATTTATATAAAAGATAATTCCCAAAGTAGTTGGTGTTGACTTGCTCTTCTAGCCCTTCCTCGCTTATAGCAAAGGGGGTGCGATATATTCCGGCGTTACAATAAAAGACATCGATATCCAAACAATCAGAGATGACTTTATCAACGAAATGACGGACCGAATCGTGTTTACTTACATCTAGCTCATAAACCTCGACTTTAGCTAACGGAGAAGCCTCCAAAATCTTGGATTTGGCAGATTCTCCCCTACTTAAATTTCTAACCGCCAAAATGATGTGATAACCCAAAGTCGCCGCCTCTTTAGCAAAGGCAAAACCAATCCCGGAATTGCCTCCAGTAACCACGATCGTGCCCTTCCCAGATAGCCCTAACTTAGCGATATATTTGGAATAAGATTTGGCCATATCCCCAATATTAAACCACAAAATAAAGAATAAGAAAAATCCGCAATTTCGGAATAACTAACCAAGTTTTTGCGGACTTTTAGAAGATATCTTTAAGGTTTTTCTTGTGGTCATACATCCCGGCATCGGCCCGCATGAAGACCGCCCGGAAGGTATTGTCCTCGGCCTGGTTAAACTCGGCCATCCCACTTGCGACGATGGGCCTATTGGGGAGGAAACGGTTTTGGTCGATGATGGTTTGGAACTTCTGGAACAGTTCATCTCGCTTACCATAAAGATCGTCTTTTAAGACGCAGACGAATTCGTCCCCGCCAAAGCGGTAAATCGGCGCGCCTTTAAACGTCTCACGCATTACTTCAAAGCATTCCTTGATATGGGCATCGCCCGCCTCGTGGCCTTGGTTATCGTTAATCTCTTTTAAGCCATTGATATCAAATACGACGATGGCGAAGTTATTGATTTGTTTCTTGGCGATGGCCTTATCGATATTCTCTTCCATTTGGACATAGGCATAACGGCTTCTGGCCCCGGTTAAGGCATCGGTCCTAACCAAGGTCCAAGAGTTAAAGGCCTCGATTTTATCTTTCTCGACGACGAAGGTCTGAAGCACGGCTATTGAGATAATGCATCCTGCGGCATAGATAGGAAGCAAAGGATAGAGGGTCTGGAATACGATGGCGGCCCCCATGATGAAGCCGAAGAAGGCAATCGCGAAATGCTTCATACGGGCAGTTCCCGAATTGCGATAAGCCATGACCAAGGCATAGATGCCGGTTAAAACGAACAGCACAAGCTGAAGGGTAAGCAAGATATAGCGGGTAGTCAAAGCGTGATAAACGCCATTTGAATCAAAGGTAAATAGGGTCGGAACGAAGGCATTGACGATGATTACCACCACCGAGAAACCGGTGATAATGATGCCTGAGCCTATAAGAATACGCTTAAATAAGCCTTCCTCGGAAAGATAAGAAACGGCATACATCGTCCAAAACATAACCGTCATGGCCATGGATATAAAATATAAGGAGGTATCGACATAAAGGGCCACCGTCAAATGATATTGATCGAAAACGCCCCAAAGCGAATCGGTAATGAAGAAGACCATCATCGAATATAGGAAAAGACGACACAGTCTATAAGCCGTCTTCTCATCGCGTTCGTGGTGCTTAAACAAGATGTCGTAATTGAGGACCAATGTCAGAATCAAGGCAATGATGCCTACCAGTGAATAAGTCGTAATTTACTCTCCTCAAAGTGCCTTAAAGGCACGTTAGTTTTATCACCGGTTTCCAGTAAGTCAAACCTTTTGCGCGTGAAAGGGCTTTCAAAGGGGGTTCCAATCTGTCACCATCTTAATCCTGTTTATTCTAAACTATATTTAGTTTAAAATCTCGGCAATAGGAGAAAAACCATGAACAAAAAAGTAGTATTCCCCCTTGTGATATCGGCTTTGTTACTTGCAGGTTGCAATAACCAAGGTGAAAGCACCCCTAACCTCGTACTTAAAGAAGTTCCGATGCATATGGTTAACATCGGCACCGCGGATAAAGATGGCCAAATCGACCTAACCAAAGAAGAAAAGACCAATTTCCGCCTCTACTTCGATGAAAAAGAACCATTAACCCCCTATGTCAACGTTGCCGAAGCCTTCCGCTATTACATCGATAACGTTGAGAATTTGATCTCCAGCGAAGCCGCGGATAACCGGAGCTACCAAATTACCTTAGCCAATAAAAATAAGGATGAATTCCAGTTCGTCATAGACACCCAAATAAAAGCCATCCAAGTCTCCGGAAACTTAGCCAAAGTATCTAAAGATGATTATTATTTTGACGCGAGTTCAAACGCCATAGATGGCAAAACCGAGGAAAAAACCATCGCCGGTGAGGAGACGACTCCTTACGTAGTTTCCTATAAGCACACCGGACTTAAAGCTTTTGGAAAAGACAATAATATCTATGCGCCGTTGAGCCTAATCTCTTCTTTCTTCAAGCATAACTATTACCCGGTAGCTTTCTATGATTACTCCGACGTATTTGTTTTCGCTGATCCCATAACTATCGATAAATATAAGTTCAAAGTAAGCGGAGACGACGGCTTCTACACTTTATCCCAAAGGATGAAAAGGAGCATCGAGAAATACTCCTTTAAGGCCATGCCCGAATATGTCAAAAAACATAACCGCGACATACTCACCTTCGTTTTCGAGAATTACTATGGATTAAAGTATTCCAAGAATATCCCTTCGATGACATCTTATCTATCTGCCTTCGCCTATTATGACGCGCTACTTTCCGAAGTACCAGCGGATAGAGCCGATGCCTTAAAACTTTTCTTCTCCGAACTCCAAGACGGCCACACCGCCTTACTTGGAAATGCCACCGCCTGGGAGGAAGAAGCCACCGCCTCCTTGCCTCAGTCCCTTGGCGAAACTAGATTAACCATCGAGGAAGCTTTAAAAAATAAGCGGGTGGAAATCTATGACAAGCTAGGTTTAGGGGCCAAAGACGTCCGTTATAGCGCCGATGGCAAAACCGCGGTGATCCGCTTGCAAAAATTCGAGGCCTATGATGACGCCATCGACGAGAAAACCAAAAAGGTAATCGTCACCATGGAAGAGGTCTTGAAACAAGATACCTATTTCCAAACCAAGAAAGCCTTAGAAGCGGTCAAAGCCAAAGGCGGGGTAGAACGGGTTATCATCGATATGTCCACCAATGACGGAGGCGATTCCGGGACCATGGGCAAATTATTGGCCTTAATCTCCCCAGCCAACCAATCCGTCATGTACTTCCATAACACCTTGACCAACTCCGTCTATACCACCACCACGAGGCTAGATATGAACATGGATGGAAAGATAGACGAAAACGACGATACCTATGGCAATGACTTCAGGTTCTATATGCTAACTTCTCCCGCTGCCTTCTCTTGCGGAACCGCCTTCCCCTTCTATGCCCAACATTCCGGCTTTGCCAAAATTATCGGCATTAAGCCAGCCGGAGGAGAATGCGTCTTGGCCACCGACCGTTTGCCAAACGGCCAATCCTATGCCCACTCTGGAACCCTTAGGGTCTGCTATCCATCGGGCAACAACTACGTCTATGATGAAAGCGGAGTCAAGATCGACACCGATATCTCCTATGAAGAATTCTATAACTTAGAAGCCATCGTCAAAGAGCTAAAGGAAGCCGAGCAAGAAGCAGCCGAGAACCCCGGAGACGAGGAACGATAAAGTCCAATCGATCTTAAAACAAAAGTGGCGAATAACCGCCACTTTTTCGTTATTAACTTTGCAGAACCCGTTTATTTGGTTTCGCTTTTGCTTTTCTCTTTCTTCTTGGAAGCGGCCTTTTTCTTGGCTTTTTCTTCCTTGATTTTCCTCTTTGCATCTTCGGCGGTTTGCTTTTCCAAACCAACGAATTGCTTTATTCCCATGTCTTCCCAGTCTTCGACCGTCATCTTCTTTTTAGTGGCGACCCTAACCTTTTCAACGCGCCCAGGAAGTTCGTCATAAACGGGTTGGAGAACCACTTCATCCTTACGTTCCCTGACTTCGATTTGCTGATAGGGAATGCTGATTTTATTACGCTTGAATTCGTCAAAGACATGTTCCATGACGTAATAATAGACATCCCAATAATCGGAGTTGTCGCAATAGCAGGCACACCAGAACTCAATAGCGGAAGCATTATAGTTTTTCAAGCGGCAGCAAGGCTCGGGATCAAGAAGAACCTTACCGCAACTCTTCATGACGTCGACCACGGTTTTGACCACCAACTTGACGTCGGATTCATAGGCAACCGAGAAAAGGAAGGTGACCCTTCTAGTCGGATAGGCCCCGAAGTTGGTGACGGCGGAATTGACCATGGTGGAGTTAGGCATGGTGACTTGGGTGCTATCGAAGGTCTTTAAAGTGGTGAAAAGGAAATTGATGTCGACGATGCAACCATCCACGTCTCCGACTTTAAGGTAATCTCCGGTTTTGTATTTCCGACTTCCGACCAAAATAATGCCACTGGCAAGGTTGGCCAAGAAATCCTTTAAGGCCATACCGACGGCCAACACGGCCGCCGATAAGGAAGTTGTTAATCCGCTGATGGGGATGCCTAATTCGGATAGCAATATCAAAATAAGGACCAGCCATAAGGCAAACCTCAATATGGCCAACACGAATTTAATGGCCATTTCGTCGATGCCGCGCCTTCTAAAGATGCGCTTAACGACCATCATGATTACCTTGATGAGGATAATGCCGATGACCAAAGTGGCGAAGAAAGCCAGGATATTCCAAATGTTATCATTGAAGAAGGTAACTAACTTGTTAACAAAATCATTCCACCATTCCATGGCAAAGATTATACCGACATGTCGGTAAAAATGAATAGGGCAATCCGAACGTCTTATCACAAATTAAAAAGCAGACCAAAAAGGCCTGCTCAAAGAAAAAATCGATTAACGATTCCCCTTTTTCATCTCGTACATCGCCTTATCGCTTAAATTAACCGCGGTTTCGACGGTGGTGTTGGAATCGGTTAAGGTATAGCAACCGACGGACAATTTCAGTTCAAACCGGTCGGTCTTATAGTTTTGGGCGTCTTCCGCGATCTCCTTAACCAGTCGGTCGGCTTCTGCCATGCTGAGTCTAGGGATAACCGCTAAAAACTCATCGCCACCCATCCTGAAAAAGTAGCTCATCGCGGGAAGGTGGGCTTTAATTAAGTCACGGGCCAAACAAATATAACGGTCTCCGGCCACGTGTCCGAATTTATCGTTGATGTTCTTTAAGCCGTCGCAATCGGCGGAGATGAAAGTCAGAGGCAAATTCTCTTGGACTCTCTTTTTCTTGGTTATTTCCTCAAAATAGAAACGGTTATATAGACCGGTCAATTGGTCGGTAATCGATTTAAGCCTAAGTTCTTGACGCAGGATTTCGCTATCGGTGACGTTGTTGATGATGGCGATGATGCCTTTGACTTTGCCGTCTTCGTCTTTTAACGGCTCTTTGATGATTTGAAGGTATTCCACCCCCTCATCGTCGTCTTCTTTAATTATATAGGTGGCGCCTTCTCCGCTTTTGATGACCCTTTGGTCGCTTTCAAAAGCAATTTGAGCGTTTCCTTTATCTTTACGAATATCGAAATCGGTGAGGCCACGGATGGGGTCTTCTGGTTTACGGTTATGATGCCAAGGCTTAGAGCAGAAAACATATTTCCCATTGCCGTCTTTAACATAGATCGAGGAAGGCAAGGATTCGAGCATATGGGAAAATTCATCGAAGCTCGCGGAATTGCAGAACCTAATGGTGTTCTTAATTCTTTGGAGAACCACTTTCTTGTTCTCGCCTTCGTAAATCATCCCCATCACCAAATCTGACATGAATTCGGCGTCGTCTTGCATCGATTGGGGATCGGTGAGGATTAAGATGGGAAGGGTGAACATGAAGGAATTGTTCTTTTCCACGAAAGCGAAAAGCCGTCCGATGTCTTCTTTATCGGCGGGGTGGTCGATAATCAACGCCTCAATAGAATCATAGGAATTATGGAGGATGTCGGTGATTTCCTCGCAAGAAGCGGCGACGGTTAAATCAAAGTCATCCTTCAAAAGGTTGATCAGGTATTCCGACCTGGACGATGGTTTTGTATAGGCGAAGACGATTTTCGACAC
>CAMOQM010000007.1 GCA_946622925.1 uncultured Caryophanales bacterium
GGTTACGGATATCGTTTAAGGCATCGAAAATACGGATGATATCGATACCGTTTTTAATGGATTTCTCGACGAATTTCTCGACGACGTCATCGGCATAATGGCGATAACCTAGGATGTTTTGGCCGCGGAAAAGCATCTGTAATTTGGTGTTTTTGCAGACTTTTTTGGCTTTACGCAACCTTTCCCAGGGATCTTCGTCGAGGAAACGGAGGCAGGCGTCGAAAGTGGCGCCGCCCCAGATCTCGATGGCGTGGTAACCGACTTGGTCAAGCTCCTTTAAAGCTAGGAGGACCTCCTCGGTATTCATTCGCGTGGCAAATAGAGACTGATGCCCGTCACGGAGGCAGGTCTCGACAACTTTGACACCCATTATGCTAAGGTCTCGGCTTCGCGGACCACTTTCTCCAAAGCTTCGCGGGCTTCATCGGGTAATTCATCGAAGCCACCCTTGGCTTCTTTGCGGGACTCGACGAATTTGACGCGGTCTTTCATACGGGCGATGAGCTGGGCGACGTATTCCTTGTCCTTAAGATCAGGAACGAATCCCGGCCATTCGCAGATTTCGATGTCGGAGAAGGGGCCCCACTTCTTGAAGTTGGCTTTGCCTTCGACGACGGCTTCGATGACACCGAGGGTATCTTCTTTTTGGACTTTCTTGCCATAGAAGTCGCCGGTGTTGATGATGTAGCAATCGACGTTCTTTTCCTCAACGAGGTGTTTGAACTTCTTGTAGTCGTTAACAAGCGGATAGGTACGGAAGGGGTTAGCATAGGGTTCGACGACCAAAGCATTGGGGTCGACGCCGGGAGCCAAACGTTCCGCGGAGCTTCTCTTGGTGGCTAAGGTAGCGCCCATGACGGAAGCTAAAGCGGGTCCTTTGATCTTGACGATGGGAGGGATGGTCGGGTCTTTCATGATCCAGAAGATGGCGTTGACCGGGGAGTCGATCTTGTCGACGCGGTTGGGGCTCCATAGTTTGGATTTGATGGCACGGCCATTGCCGTTACGGATATCTTCGGTGACGAGGACGATCTTGCCATCGGCGTCCCTAGTGCAGGAGCAGTTCTGGACGGTGATGAGGAACTTATTGTCCGGGCAACCGGTCGGATAGTCGTTGGTCTTATCGAAATAGGTCGGTTCCAAAGCGATGGAGGCGCAGGTTTCGTCGTTGATGATGAAAGCGTCATCGTGGAGGACCTTGATGGCGGGATATTTGCCACCGTGCTTGGCGTGGGTAATGGTAGATTTGCCAGAACCGGAAAGGCCATAGACGGAAGCGACGAACTTACGGCCGTCTTTGAGGGTGTATTCCTTTTGTCCGCCATGGCAAGAGGCATAACCATTGCGGTTAGCGATGGCCCAAGCGATGGTAAGGGTGCCCTTCTTGTGTTCGCCGAAATAGCGCATACCTAAGATGGCGGCGCAGTTAGTTTGGGTAGAGAAGTAAGCTAAGCATTTGCCTTCGCAGATATCGGTCTGGTCGGGGGCGCCTTTCCAAGCGGGGTCGGAGAAGATATAGATGTCGGGTTCCTTGCCGCCACCTACGGGAATGGAACGTTGATACATCTTGTAATATTCGTCATTGATATATTGGAAGTTGAGCAACCAGTTATAGGCGATCATCTCGAATCCTTCGGGGATAAGAAGGTGGGCCTTAACCATGAACTCGGGGTCTAAGCCAATGTAGGCTTCGGCGTGGTAGAGTTTGCGGAAACGGGTGTCATAGACGGCTTCCATAAGAAGCTTATCTAGCCTATCGGAGTTGACGCCGGGTTCGCCTTGGATACGCCTAGCGGCGGCATAGCGGCCGGTGATGGCGCCGTCATTGAAGAGCAAGACTTTGGCGTCGCGGTCCAAACCGATTTTCTCGGCTTCGAATACCGGCATGTCGGTGACGACGGTGCCGGGGGAGTTTTTGGCAAGCTCGTAGGCTTCCTTAAGCGAGTTGATCTTTACGACGTTATTGCCGTAAAAAGCGGCCTCGATGATGCTGCGGGTTTTGGAAAAACCAGGCTTTCCTTTGCCGATTTCTTCCGTTGGGTAGAATGCCTTGGTAGACATGTGTTTTTTGACCTCCTGAGATCAATTGGTGGCTATATGTGCCGAATTTCATTCGATAATAGCACAATACGCCCGCGTAGGGGAGATGAAAATCGAAAAAACCGCCGAAATATTATCTTTAATGTAACTGGCCTGGCTTATTTGCCGGCCCCGCCGACTGATTTTGGTAGCATCCTAACGATAATGACGGCCAAGGCGATTTTAATCGCGTCAAAAGGCAAATATGGAACGGTGGTAATCATTAAGGCTTTGCCTAAATCCCAAATTGAAAGATAGGCCATTAGGAAGATGGTGCCGACGATATAGACGAAGATTAAACCAACCACGCAGGCGATGGCCATGCGGATAATGGAGTTTAGCTTGGGGATTTTGTTCATGAAATAGATGATGGGGCAGGCCCCGATAAAAGAGATGACGAAGCCAAAAGTCGGGGTTATCCCCGAAGTGAATCCGGCATATACGGGGGCAAATAAACCAAGCAGCAAATAACAAGCCATGACGATGGCCCCATCATAAAAGGAAGCCGAGGTCAAGGCGATAAGGCAAACCATGAAAAACTGTAACGAGACTTTGATGTTATCCCCTAAGGGAATGGAAAACATGCCAACCACACACATCATGGCCAGCATTATGCCGTTACGGGCGATCCTAGTTACCGGGCTTGGTTTATCCATCGCGAGAAATCTTACCCCCCTTGCCAAGCAAAAGAAAGGTAGCAAACTCGCCTGTTGCGTTTTTGTTGAACCAAGCCCCCTATCCTTATACCATGAATAGCATGAAAGGCTTCTCCGTATTATCCTGTTTAACCCCTAAATCCGAGACCCAATTCATCTTGGATGCCGCCACAATCAGGCAGGCTTTGGAGAAGTTTGATGCCCATAAGTTCTCGGTGGTTCCGGTCTTAGATAAAGACGGAAATTATATAAACACCGTATCTGAGGGAGACTTGCTTCGTTTCATCAAAAACGAGGCGAATTTCGATATACGGGTCGCGGAAACCAAAACTTTAAAAGAAGTCGCCAGATACCGTCCTTATGAGTGTTTGGACGTCAATTGTTCCTCGGAAAAGGTATTAGCTTTATCGTTAAGGCAAAACTTCGTCCCGATCGTCGATGACCGCAACAAATACATCGGCATCGTAAAACGTAGCGACATCATCACGTTGTTAAGTGCGCCGGGTGACGCAGAATAATCTTTTGTTTAATAGCGGCGCTCGGAGTCGCGTTCTTTCATTTCGCGTTTACGTTCATACATCGCCTTATCGGCTTTGGCGAAGACGTCGTCGAAGTTCTTATCTTCGTTAGGATCATAGCAACCTAAGCCAAGGGCGGCCGAGGTATTTTCGGGCGAAAGGACATCGAACTTGGAATTGAGCTCATCGATACGTTTCTTGAAGTTTTCGACTAAGGTTTCGCCCTTCTTATAGGCTTGGCCACGTAAGATGACGACGAATTCGTCGCCGCCGATACGGAAAATGGGCGAATTGGTGAAGACCTTCTTGATGATGCCGGATAGTTTAACTAAGGCCTGGTCACCGGCGATATGGCCTTGTTCGTCATTAATCTGTTTTAAATAGTTAAGGTCGATCATGACGATACCTAAATGATGGAGTTCGCCATTATCGATTTCATGGTTAATGCCTTCGATTTCGCGGTTATAGGCGGATTTGCTAAGCAAACCGGTCAAGGAATCGTGGTCGGCGATGTTAGTAATCCTTCTGGTTTCGTTTTGGCTTTCGGCCAAATCCTCGTAGGCCTTGGTAACTTCATAGATCTTTTGATGGACGTCGTGTTCCATCTTCTTCATGGAGTAGGAAAGATCCTCAAGTTCATCGCGGGTTCCTACCTTGAGCTTTTCGAAGTTCTCGTGGGTCTTCTCAGGATCGGAAATATCATAGGAATTGGCGGTTGAATTAAGCCGCTTCAAAGGCCTGATGAGGGTAAAGTTAACGACTATAATGCCGATTATGGTGATAACCACCGCGGTCGAAGCCAGATAGATAAAGAGGTTGACGATGCTTTGCCTTTGGCTGGCCCTAACCGCGTTCATCGAATAATCACAACAAGCGTAACCAACCACTTGTTTATTGGCGTCGTAAATCGGGGCGCCCGACGTAACGAGCCACCCATATTCCTTGGTCTCGGTGATATAGGCGGGGAACCCTCTAGCGGGATTATCGATGACCCCTTTATTGAATTCAAACAAAGCATCGATGCAGCCAACCGGGCAAGCGTCTTCTTCCGGAGCGGAGTCGACCAAATAAATCCAAACCGCCTGGGTGGGATCGACATAAGCTAAATAAATGCAATCTAATTCGCTGTTGGCGTTAGCGATTTTCTTAACTTGGGTTAGTAACCGCTGATGGGCGGGCATGTTATAGACTTCTTTAAACTGGGCGACATAAGCGTTCCATCTCTCGCTCCCCCACTCATCGGATAAAGGCTTTTCGACCGAGGCATCGTAAATCGATTTGACCTTGGTTTTGACTTCGTTGAAATCATCGACGTTGATGATTTGGGCGGTCGTGGCCGAAAGGTTATCGGCCATCTTAAAGAAGGAATCCCGATTCCTATTGGAAATGCTGAAGGAGAAATAGGTCATGGCGACTTCGACCAAAACCGCGGCGAAAACGAAGATCATGATAATCGTTTTGGCCGTAATGCTGAACCTAAACCTCTTCTTCATTCCCCTTTTCCCCTTCAAGAAAAAATCGATGCACGCAAAGCCGCACCGAGATTCGGTAAAGGTGCAACTGGCTACCCTAAGATAAAGGGCCCTTTAGCTTTGCGTCGCCGGATTGCTCCGGTTTTGCCAAAAATGGAACAAAAATATTTTTACCACAAAACCAAACAGTGTAAAGGGCAAAAGAAAGAGGTCGCTTGCCTGGAGATTTATCTCCACCAAAATGTAAATGCCGTCGCTTTAATCGTGGTTAGTCTCAATATTAGAAACAATAAAATACATATTTATATATAGTTAATAATGCTTGATGCTTTTTCGCAGTTGGCCTTGATGTCGCCTTTTAGGAGTAACGAACCGGCATCCGTCCCGATGATATTTTCTATAGCGAGAACCAAGACCGCGATCGATAGGAAAACCGGCGTTATCCTAGAAGGATGATTCACCGCTGCTTCAAAATTTGGGAAGGAAAAATCGCTAATAATTCCTTCCAAAATTATGGGTCAAGAAAAACGCGCCGAATTGGGTTTTCCCATCATTCAGCGCGTAAACCTAGATTCCGAAAAGCGTTTTGAATTACTCGTAATACTTAATCGAATCCTGGATGGTTTGCTCTTTCGAGAGCTTACCATAGGCATCGATGTCGGCCTTATCCCGGGGTTCATGGGTCAAACAAGCTGGACCCCCGATACAACCGCCGACGCAACCCATGCCTTCGATGAAATTGAAATCGATCTTCCCGGTTCTGGCTTTGATTAAGGCCAAACGGCAATTATCTAAGCCATCCACTGAGATGGGTTTGGCGGGGAAGGTGCTACTTTGTTCGGCAAGAGCTTCCTTAACGGCATCGGTAAGGCCGCCCGCCCTAGCAAATATGCGTCCATAATAGGAAGCATTATCTAGAGGCGATTCCTCTAGGCTATCGATGTCGATTCCTTTGGCGTCGATCATGGCTTGGAGTTCTTCAAAGGTCAAAGTCACATCGACATAAGGGGCAACCCTTTCGTCTTTGATTTCCTGTTTCTTCGCGATGCAGGGACCAATGAACATGATCTTGCATTCAGGATGATGTTCCTTGATCCATTTGGCGATGGTGGCCATCGGGGAAAGGTTATGGGAAATCTTATCCGTTAAGGTTGGGAAGTTCTTCTTGATGAAGGAAACGAAGGTAGGACAGCAGCTAGAGGTCAAAAATCCCTTTTCCTCTAATTCCTTAGCCTCGGCATAGGCGACCATATCGGCGCCTAAAGCAGCCTCGACCACGTCTTGGAATCCAAGGTTCTTTAAGGCGGTCACCACTTGACCGAGTTGGACACCCTTATATTGGGAGGAAATAGAGGGGGCCACGATGGCATAGACCGGATATTTCTTGGAATAGTCGGAATCCTTAAGGATATCGATGGCTTCCTTCATCATCGATTTATCCATGATTGCGCCGAAGGGGCATTGATAGACGCAGGCACCGCATTGGACGCACTTCTCGTCGTCGATTTTAGCCGCGTGGTCCTCATCCATGGAAATGGCTTTGACTTTGCAAGCCTGGACGCAGGGACGAAGATAATTCTGGATAGCGTTATATTGGCAGGCTTTGGCGCACATCCCGCAGTTAACGCATTTGGTCTTATCGATGACCGCGGTACGGGTGACTTCGTCAAACCTAATCGCGTCACGGTGGCACTCCTTCTGGCAGCGGTGGGCAATGCAACCCCGGCAACGGTTAGTGACCTCATAACCGCCTAAAGGACATTCGTCGCAGGCAATGCGGATGACCTCAACGACATTATCGATGTTCTTATTCCCGCCTAAAGCGAGCTTCATCCTTTCAAGGACGATGGCCCTTTCCTTGTAGATGCAGCAACGCATCGTCGATTTGGGGCCCGGGGAAATCCGTTGGGGGATTTCGTTATATTCCTCTAATAAGGTATCGTTAAATAATCCTTTGGCGATTTCTTTAAGGACTTTGTATTTAAGCTCTTGAACGCTGGTGTCGAATTTGATTTCCATTGGTTAATCCCCCTAAAAATAGCTGACGCGGACTTTCTTGCCCATTTGTTTTAATTTATCGGCCAATTGGTCGATGAGATGCATCTTGGTTTGGAAGTTGATTCCGGTATCTTCACCTTGGTGGGCGTTATTGATCGCGCACCCTACGAAGAAGTTGATATCGGTGGCCTGTTCAAATAAGTATTGGGCTATCTTAGAGGCCCCGTCTTGCTTATAAGACCACTCGAAGTAATCGCTATTATCGGCAAGGTAGTTATTCGCGTATTGGAGCACCTTCCTAATCGTGATGATTCCTTCGGTTACGAGGTCCACCCCTTCTAGACTCGCGGTGGGAGGAATCTCTTTATCTAGATAATCCGTATCTAATACCAATCTCTTGCCTAGATATTTAGAGACGATGGTTCCAGTCGTACCCCCACTTACGATATGGACGCCTTCTTTGGCGAAGAAGAGGGAAACCATCTCATTATCGTCTTCCTTGTTGGTGGCGGGCCCAAACATCAAGTTAGCTTGTTTTCTTTCCCTTATCCTAACCACCGCGGCCGTGGTGTCATCGCCTGGCCGGTAATTATATAGGCGGTTACATTGGCTCGCTAATTCGGTGGCTAGGGCCTTAGAGGAATATTCCTTTTGGTAAATCGAACCCATGAAGTCTTTGATTTGGGGGGTGTCCCAACCAAAGTTCAAAGTCTCACCTACCCCGGCATATTTAACCCCATCGCTCATAAGGATAAAGGTGTCGTAGAGGCTAGCCTCGTATTTAGCGTGATAGATGGTCTTGTTGTCGATGACGGTCGAGGAATAATCTAAATCCATAACCTTGCCATTATGGATGAGGAAAGGGGTGGGATTATCAAAGTTATAGATATCGACGTAGCGGTTTTCCCTGATCTTGATGATGGAGAAGGTCGAATAAGCGACGTGCCTTTCCTTGCAGACGGGTAAGGTTTTGGCCACACAGCGGATGCATTCCTTGATGGGGATGTCGCCCCCAATCATGGTAGATAACATCTTCGACGTCAAAGTGGACAAAATATTAGCCTTGACCCCACTTCCTAGGCCATCGGCCAATACCAAAATACTGACCGACTCGTTTGGAGAGACGATTTCGACGTGATCGCCGCAAAGTTGTTCCCCAACGTGGTTAAAGGAAAGATAGCCGACTTCGGTGAGCAATCTACTATTGGTCATCTTTTAACGTATCCTTTAACGATGATAGGGCGACCTTGGTCTCGGCCGTGGATTCGCCAAGTAACGAAGCGATTTCCTGGACGACGGTCATGTTCTTTTCGATGACTTTATCGGTGATTTGCAAGGATTTCTGCAATATCTCGTCATGTTTTTGCTTGGCGAGTTCATCCTTGGTTATATCCTTCATGATGGAGATGAGGATATGGAATTTGGTGTCGTGGATAATGGTGTTTTCCACGTATTTATCGTATTCGCTTAGATAGAGCTTCTTGCAATAGACGAGGCTGCCTTCTAGGGCCCTAAAGTAATCGGTGGGGTCAAGGATATCGGCGAGGTTTTTATGGACTAGATATGACGCCTCCTTGACGTTAACGATGCGGCACATCGCCTTATTGAGGGATTGGATTTCCAAAGCCTCATCCAAAACCAGGATGCCGTTAGGGGTGTTGCTAACGATCTTGTCGGAGAAGGATTCGGCCTTTTCCATTAAGTAAGGTAAGCACATCTCCAAATGGGCCTTGCCTTGGATGATGGCGATGGCCTTTTCCCGACACGTGTTATAACCGCATGACCCGCAGTTAAGGATCTTTTCCTTCTCGGCCTTGCCCATTTCAATGAGTTTGGCTTGGATGGCTTCCTCGCTAGGCATGGCCTCGGTAACGGAAATGGAATAGTAATTCTTGTTGATATCCTTATAGCCGATTTGGCCTTCGGTGAAATCTTTATTGCCCGCGGCCTTATTGATATCGAAATAGCTCGCGGCCACCGATTTATCTTTATTGGATAAGGGGCCGTTGACGCAGCTGCCTTCGCAACTCGACATCTCGATGAAGCATTTATGGATCTTGCCCGCTATGACGTCTTCGATGACGCGTCTAGAATTTTCCACTCCATCGATGGCCAGATATTGCCAATCTGAGTTAGAACATTCCATGGTCCTAAGGATGCCACCACAAGTGGGGAACAAACGGGCTTTGCTTTCTTCTTTCTTCCAATCATATTCCACCGCGGGAAGATGGATGCCTTCTTCGCCTAACCATTGGTCAAGCTCTTTAAAGGTCAAAACCGCATCCACCAAATCCTTATTGGAATCGGATTCATCCTTCTTAGCGATGCAAGGCCCAATGAAAACCACCTTAGCCCCAGGATCTCTGGTCTTAATATCCTTACCATGGGCTAACATGGGAGATAAGACGTCAGCTAAATATTTCTTAGCCGCGGGATAATGCTTTTGGATTAATAAGTTAATGGAATGGCAGCAAGAAGAGATAACCACGTCGCGATTAGGCTCTTCTAACATTTCGTCATAGGCCTTCTTAACGATGGTGGCCCCAATCGCGGTCTCCTCGATATTAGAAAAACCAAGCTTACGTAGAGCCGATTTAAGTTCATCAAAGGAAGTAAACGAATAGTAAGAAATAAAACTCGGGGCCAAGGAAGCATAGACCTTGGAACCGGATTTAAGTAGTCCCTTAACGACGTCAAGGTCATTCCTAACGACTTTGACTTCCTGGGGGCAAATTAGATAGCATCTCCCGCACAAAATGCAGGAGTCGCGGATAATCGAGGCTTTATTATCGGCGAAGGAAATGGACTTGATCGGACAATGACGGATACATTTATAGCAGTTCTTGCAGTTGCTGCTTTTGCTTTCTAATGAAAAGGCCATGGTTACGCCACCTTAGAAAGGATATAGGTATCGAATACTTCGTCGAAGTTACCCGGCGTGACCCCGGTGATGATTTGTTCGTCAACCCGGATTGAGACCCCGGCGATTCCGCATTTTCCTAAGCAGAAAGTGCCTTTTAAGTCAATCTTATCCTCAAGCTTATCCTTAGCAATCCTCGCCTTGAAAAGCTCGATGACTTCATAACTTCCTTTTAAATGGCAGGAAGAACCGACGCAAACCTCAACGACCATAACTCCACCTCGCTAAAGCGGGAACATAGTTCCCTTTGGGCTATTTTACCTGAAAGGAAACTGGAAACCTATAAAAAGTAGCCCTTTATTTTTAGAACTGTTTAGAACTCTTTAGAACTTTTGATTTCTTTTAGGACTTTTTAGAACTTCGCTTTCAAACAATTCCAAGGCCCGACATCAAAACCGCCAATAATAAGTAAAAAAGAGCATTGCATAGCGATATAGGGTATATTAATACCCGATATGAATAAGGCTTTCTCTTTAACCTTAAGAAAACTTAGAACCGAAAGAGCCCTTTCCCAGCAAGCCCTTGCCAATAAGATGTTCGTCACCCGTCCGACCGTGGCAAGGTGGGAATCCGGAGCCAGGTTACCAGACGCCATCATGATCAAGCGTTTGGCCGAGGTTTTAGGCGTGGAGGTGGAATTGCTCCTTTCTTCCGCGGCCGAATCCGAGGAAAGCCCCAACGTCATCCTCGTCGATGACCGTAAATTAGTCCTTTCCGGTGGTTTGCCCATTTTAGAACAGGCGCTACCTAACGCCAACGTGATGGGCTTCACCGATGGCGATGAGGCCGTCGAGTATGCCAAATCTAACCGCGTTGTTTTGGCCTTCCTAGATATTGAACTCCGGGGCATGAGCGGGCTAGACCTATGCAAACGCCTACTAGAAATAAACTCCCATACCAACATCATCTTCCTAACCGCCTATAGCGAATATTCCCTCGATGCCTGGAATACCGGCGCCAGCGGCTTCATGCTTAAGCCCATCACCATCGAAGGCATCAAAAACCAGCTAAAAAACCTTAGATATCCCTTCTTCATCGGGGAGACTCTAGCATGATCTGGTACGATATCTTGATCTATTCGATAGGTGGGGCTTTGCTGCTATTAATGTCTTTAGGCATCGTCATTTCTTCTTTAGCTCCGTCTTTAGACCGTTGGAGCAGGCGCTATCTGATAACCCTTTTCTCCTTGCAACTTGGTGGCGTCATATCTTGCTTTATCGATGCCTTGATTTATGAAAACGCCGGAATGGCCGTCTTGGAGAGAATCGTTTATTTAATAGGCTTTGTGGGAATGCTACCTTTGATCGCCATGCCGACCGTCTTATTGCTCCACTACTATAAGGAAAATCCCAAAAAAAGCCCTTTGTTCATAGCGGTTTTGGCTTTGTCCGTCGTTTATCTAGGTATATTGATAGCCGCCCAATTTGGGGAGGCCTTCTACTATGTAACCCCCGATGGCAACTTTATTCGTGGCCCCTATTTCCCCTTTTTGATATTGCCTTTGGCCCTAATCACCCTCCTAAACGCCATCAGCGCCATCATCAAACATAAAAAGATCGCTAAGCCTTACTTTATCGCCTTAATGGTTTATTTGCCTCCGCTAGCCGGGACCTTAATCGCCCATATGTTCTTATTCTTTGAATTCTTTATCCTCTTGGTAATCGGGGTATGGGGAATCGCAATATTAAACCTCATCTTGCAGGAAAACATGGACAACCATATCCGCCAACAAAAGGAAATCGCCGATCAAAAGGCCTCGATCTTAATGTTGCAGATGCGTCCCCACTTCATCTATAACACCATGACTAGCATCTATTACCTTTGCGACCAAGATCCCGCCAAGGCCAAACAAGTCACCCTCGATTTCACCACCTACCTAAGGAAAAACTTCGCCGGTATCGCCAGCGGAAACACCGTCCCCTTCGTCGATGAATTAGAACATACCCGGGCCTATCTAGCGGTCGAACAAGCCCAATTCGAGGATGTCCTTTTCGTTAATTTCAATACACCCCATACCTTATTCCGCCTTCCCCCACTTACCTTACAACCCATCGTGGAAAACGCGGTAAAGCATGGCATGAGTGAGTCTAAGACCCCCATCCATGTATCGGTAACCACCGAAAAGACGGATAAGGCTAACCTCATAATCGTGGAAGACGATGGTCCCGGCTATAAACCCGCGGATGATAACGAACCCCATATTGCCCTAAATAACATCCGTCAAAGGCTTGAGATGATGTGCAAAGGCACTTTGGAAATAATGCCTAGGGAAGGCGGTGGAACCTTAGTTAAAGTCACCATTCCCTTAAACTAATAAAAAACCCGGTTGCCCAGGCTTAAGGTTATTGTTCTTGTTCTGCTAAAGCGGCCTCTTCCACGACCGGCTTATCTTTCATCTTGAAGATAAGGATGAGCAAATAGGCCACGAATAGAAGCAAGGCGGCCACCGCCCCGATTAGATAAGCCACCCACATCGGAATGAAACGGCCTAAGGCGATATTAGGTTCGCCGAATATATAGGTAATGACGACCGCCGACATAAAGGTGGCGGGTATAGCCGTGAATAACGACCTATATTTGCCTTTGCCATCTTCGGCGAGATAGGCGGTACATACCCATAAACATATCGCGGCTAAGAACTGGTTACTCCAGGCAAACCAGCGCCATAACAAATTGAAGTTATGACTATCTAAGAAGTTCCAGATACTAATACCGACGACTACCCCAAATAATGGCAAGGTCAAGATAAGGCGGTTCTTTAATTTCTTTTGGTCCATATGGAAAACTTCGCCTAATATCAAACGGCAGCTTCGTAAAGCCGTGTCGCCACTGGTGATAGGACAAATGACGACCCCTACGATCGCTAAGACGGTGCCAACTGGGCCAAGCAAAGTCGAACAGATATGCTGGACCGAAGCCGAAGAGCCACCCACCGCGGAAAGATCGCTCCACCCGGCGCTGGTATTAACATGATAGAAAGCCATCGCGGCCGCCGCCCAAATAAGGGCGATGATCCCTTCGGCCACCATGGCGCCATAGAATACTTGACGGCCCTCTTTCTCGCTTTTGATGCATTTGGCGATCATCGGGGATTGGGTGGCGTGGAAGCCACTTACCGCCCCGCAGGCCACGGTAGTGAACATAAAGGGCCACCAAGGTAAATCGCCATTAGAGGAGGAGAAATCCCGGAAATTACCAATTAGTTCAACCATGGGATAGCTGCCTTGCTGGAACAAGATGCCCCCGATGACGGCTAAGGCCATGGCGATGAGGATAACCCCGAATATCGGGTAGAGTTTGCCTATGACCTTATCGATAGGGACCAAGGTACTCAATAGATAGTAGCCCAAGATGATGACCATCCATATCCAAGCATGGACGTTACCGTTGGTTAATGATTCTAATAAGGAAGAAGGCGAAACCACGAATACGGCGGTTACAAGTTGCAACAAGACGATGGAGAATATGCGCATCAATATCTCCATGACTTTGCCAACGTATTTCCGGGATAGCCTAACTATAGAATCCCCGTTATTACGGCTGGAGATCATGCCGGAGAAATAATCGTGGACGGCCCCGCCTAAGATGCAGCCAAAGACGATCCAAAGGAAAACAATTGGCCCAAATAAGGCGCCGGAGATGGCCCCGAATATCGGTCCGGTTCCGGCGATGTTTAATAATTCGATAAGGAAACACTTCCACTTCGGCATGGGGGTGATATCCACGCCGTCGGGGGATTTGATGGCCGGGGTTAACCGATCATCGGGAACGAAAACCTTTTCGGTGACTCTTGAATAGATAAGGTAGCCACCGATCAAAGCGGCTAACGCGATAAAGAAGGTCCACATGGGGCAAATGGTATACCATTATGAAAAAATAGGCAAAGGGGGAACCGGGCTAAAATTGTTACTGTTTGGAACGCCAGTCCAACTTTTTATCATAAACCCTTATGCCGCTTCTCAATATTTCCAAAAGGAATTCCGCATTTGAAGAGATATCTTCAAGTCGAATGACGTCCACCCTTTTATGCAGGGCTCTTTCCAGCTGCCCGCCTAAACTAAAGAAATCCAATCCGGTAATTGACCCTGATATCATAATATCAACGTCACTAGTTTCAAGGGCTTCACCCCTAGCATATGAACCAAAGAGATAAGCAAAATCAATTTGAGCATCCGAAAAAGCCTTATTAAGGGCCTCTTTAATAACGTCTAACGGCAATATCCCCCTATCAAAGCCATAGCGTTCATATGACTCGATCTTCTCTAAAATCATCCTGCCTAAGGGAGAATCGCTTTTGCTGCGACCCAATTCATGGTTCTTATAAGACTCAAAACTAACTCCCGCGATTTCCGCGGCTTGGGCTTGGGTAAGTCCTTTGGCTACCCTAATTTCTTTTAATTCCATATACACATTTTACATTGCCTTTAGTGTATTTCTACACTTTTGGAGTTTTTAGATGTGTATATATGAAAAGGAAGTGGCTCACCACCACTCCCTTTGCTGTATTAATGACTTATTTCCTAGCCACGCCGGTTTCCCTAGCGACCTTGGCGACCTCTTTGGCCACGGTTTCGTGGGCCTTGCGGTCATAAGCGTAAGGAAGGATATATTCGGCGGATAGCTCTTCGGGCTTAACGCAGTTAGCGATGCCAACGGAAGCGGCCATCATCATCTCGACGTTAATATCCCGCGCCCTAACGTCTAACGCCCCACGGAATAATCCAGGGAAGACGAGGACGTTATTGATTTGGTTAGGATATTGGCTTGATCCCGTGCCGACGATATAGGCCCCAGCTTCTTTGGCCTCTTCATAAGAGATTTCCGGAATCGGGTTGGCGCAGGGGAAGAGAATGGCTTTTTCGTTCATCGAAGCCACCATTTCTTTGCTAACGACCTTGCCAACGGAGACCCCGATGAAGACATCGGCTCCCTTCATCGCATCGGCTAAGGTACCAACTAGATGCTCTCTATTGGTGACCTTGGCTAGTTCGGCTTGGGCCGAGGTGAGGTTTTCCCCGCCTTCGACGATGATGCCATAACGGTCGCAGGAGATAAGATGCTTAACCCCAAAACGAAGGAGATACTTAGCGATGGCGATACCGGCGGCCCCAGCCCCATTGATAACGACTTTGATTTCGTCGATCTTCTTATCGGCTAGTTTAAGCGCGTTAAGCAATGCGGCGGCCATGACGATCGCGGTGCCATGTTGGTCATCGTGGAAAACCGGGATATCGAGTTCTTGCTTTAAGCGGGTCTCGATTTCAAAGCAACGGGGCGCGGAGATATCTTCGAGGTTAATTCCCCCAAAGCTTCCAGAGATTAATTTGATGGTCCGGATTATCTCTTCGGTATCCTTGCTTTTGATGCAGATAGGATAGGCATCGACGTCGCCATAGGCTTTAAATAAGGCGGCTTTGCCTTCCATTACGGGCATGCCGGCTTCGGGACCAATGTCCCCTAAGCCAAGGACGGCCGTCCCATCGGTGATGACGGGGACAGTGTTCCAGCGTCTAGTTAATTCGAAGCTCTTATCGACGTCTTTGGATATCTCTAAGCAAGGCGCGGCTACCCCTGGGGTATAGGCTTCCATTAAGGCTTGCCGACTAGAGACATCGACGCGGCATTTGGTTTCGATTTTGCCTTTCCATTCCGCGTGTTTGCGTAAGGAAATTTCGGAAATTGTTTCTTTGCTCATAACTTTTTACCCCTTTATTACATCGGTATGAAGGAGATGGAGGCCGATAAGGACATCATGATAAATATCATGCACCAGAGAAGGGCTCCGGCATAGACGTTACCTAACTTCTTATAGGCCAAACGGTTGAATATCGGCAAGATGGCCATCATGACCACAAGAGCGAAGACCATGTTGATATAGAGCCACATCTCGTTGGAATCGGTGGGCGAATAATAGCCATAGAAGACGGTACCGGTCTTGAAGTAGACCCAGTAGTTGATGATGAGGATGAAGGCTAAGCCAAGGGAATTGGCCAAAGCGGCGATAAGCTGGATCTGCCATTCCTTATAACCTTCCCTAGCGATACCGAGGTTAACGCGGATGGAGTTGGAGAGATAGAAGACGTAGAATCCGGCAAGGTAGATAAGCCAGGTAAGTAACATACGTCCATTTAAGGGCGAGGCTGAGATCAGCATGAAGCGGAAATCCTGATGGCTCGTCACATAGGATAACTGGATGACCCCATAGAAGAGGAAGAACATCACGATGGATAAGCCTAAGGTCTTTAGGAGATTGATCGGCTTAACCTTAAGTCCGGCGAACTTGGACCAATCGACCCGGGAGGGGGTTCCCTTTACTTTGGATTCGATGTGGTAATAGAGGTTTTCGCAGCAAGTGGTCAAAACAAAGACGAGGATACCGACCGAACCATTGATTAACGCCCAGAGGAAGACGGCGTTCATCATACGGGCCGGGAATTGGTAGGTATAGACGTTAGAGGCGGCATCGGCCATCCAATCCATGGAGAGCCTAGCAAGGGGGATAAAGTCTAAGCAGGCGATGATGGCGGTTAATACCATCGGTAGCCAGAAGACGAGTCTCTTAGCAAAGGACTTATTGACCTTTTCGGTGCCCGCTTTAGCCCTGACGATAGGATCATTAGAGTATTTGTTAACGAATTCTTGTTCGCTAGCGGCCCTGCTTTCGGCTTCTTCTTTCACCGACTTCATAAACGGCACGACGCCGACGATGAAGTAGACAAGGGCAATCACGAGCATGAAGCCGAAGGTTAAACCTAGGCCGTTAGAGATTTCCTTACCAAACCAAGTCTGGTCGGCATCATTACGGGTGGTTTCTAATCCTAAGCCACGACGGAAGAAGTTGGTGGTATTGGAGATGGAGGTCGGATCATACATCTCGAAGCAATGGTTGGTTTCTTCGTGGTGGATGACGCGTAAGGTGCCTTTGGTGAAGTCACCATATTCATAATCTTGGATAAAGGTATCGAATTTGCCATTGGCGGAAGCGGTCTTGCTATTTACTTCGTTAATGAAGCGAAGGGCAATGACTTCGTAGGCTTGGTTTTCGTCTTGGTAACGGAAGCTGCCTTCGTCGTATTTGGCGTAAGAGAGGGCGGTATTGCAACGTAATTGATAGAAAACGTTGGCAGCGCTGGTTTTGATATAACCGGAGATGTAGAGGTTTTTGACGATCGATTCGGCATAGGAGTTACCGGCGAAATCGGCGGCTAATTTAGTCGCGTCTCCCCCACCGGCGGAGTGGCCCATCAAGCCGATGCGGTCACGGTCGATATAGTCATAGGCGTCGACGTTGTTATAGACATATTGGAGGAGGTAACCCATGCCGCTTCTAGCCACGGAATAAGAGTTCTGTGTCTTGTTGCCATTGGCGTCGACGACATATTGGCCGGTCTCGTTATCATAGGCATAACCGCCATAGGTGGTCGCGCCTTGGGAGCCGGGGTCGATGGTGAAGACGACGGCGCCACGCGAAGATAACTCGATGGCGTATTGGGCCATGGTGGCCTTGGTCCTAGTAAAGCCCGGGATGACGAAGACCGCGGGTAAGGGATTGGTCGCCGAGGCAACCTTAGGACGGTAGACGGTATAGGCCACCGAGACGGTTGGATCATCGATGGTATAGCTCGTCCCATTTAAGGGCATGGGACGGTTGTACTTATCGGTATCGACCTTGGTTAAGGCATAGTCTTTGATTTCGACCGAACCACCGCTGCTCTCGAAGAGGTGGCCCGAGACCGAAGTCCCGATGATACCGACAACCGAGATGACGCTAAGGATGAAGGACGGCCTTTGGAACCATTTTCTTTCCTTCTTAACGGGCTCAACGTAATTCTCATTAACGACCTTGAGGGATTTAGGTTCGCGTTTGCTGACTAAGGCCAAGATGTTAAATAGCAAGGCTAAGCAATCGATGACCGAGATGACGGTGATGACGATTAAGACGATCTTATCGGTCTTATTTAGCTCGGGGGTTTTCTGCAACCGATTGATGATCGATTCGCTATATAACCCTAAGCAAAGGGAGAGGATGCCGAAGATTAGGAACATCACGTAGATGGGTTCGGACACCGAATAGAAGAGGGCGGTGGTAATGGCGTAAAGGAAGGTGCAGACATAGGAGATTATGGCAGCTACCCGTAGATATTTGGCTTTCATGGCATTTCTCCTTAGCTATTGAAGATGGCCCTGGCCTCTTCGCTTATTAGATACTCGGTGACGAGCTTGGCGTTATCGGTATCGGAAATACGGTGGAGGTAACGGTTCTTGACCTCAGCGTTATAGGTGACTTGGTATTCCTCGGATTGATAGATCGTATCAGTGGGGATGGAACCGGTGGTCGTGATATTGCTAACCGACCCCCAGCCAAGCATGATGTCGACGTCATCATCATAGAGGATCTGTCCGGTGCTAGGACCGACGTTGCCGGTATAGCCACGGAAGAGGATGGTATCTAAGTCGTCCTGGCTAACGCCTTTACCCGCTAGATAGGTCTTCAACTTACCTTCGAGGGTTTCGATCTGGCTAGCGACGATGCCGCTGGTGGCGGCTTTGTCATACCAAGCGACGACGGAGTAGTGATATTCCTTCGGGATATCGTCCTTATCCATGAATAGGGCTTTATATGTGACGGTGGAATTGACGGCAAAGGGTTTAGCTTCCATATAATGGACCATCCTACCGGCCCCGATATATTGGCTTTGGAATTTAGCCACCGAGGAGGTGTCGATCTGATCCATTTCATAGGTCGTCCAACCTA